>JAGQXC010000423.1 GCA_020436785.1 Saprospiraceae bacterium
GATGGGCGGCTGAACGATTTCCGCTTCAAGCGGAATGAATGTCCAGTGGACATTCAAGGGAGCGAACCGCGACAGCGGATGGGCGGCTGAACGATTTCCGCTTCAAGTGAAAGGAATGTCCAGTGCACATTCAAGGGAGTGAACCGCGACAGCGGATGGGGGACTGAATTATCGTTACGGCGATGGGTGTATGGTATACAGAGTGCTATAGGATGTGAAGATTTACGTTTTCCCGAAGGCAACGCTCCCCTACCCGTGCAGCCATTTCCAGCCATAACCGATCACACCGGCAGCGACCAGGTTGGCGACCAGAAAGATCCACAGGTCGGTCCAACTGAGCATACCTGCTGTCATCATGCCAATGGCAATCGCCGGGTTGAAAGCGGCTCCGCTGATGCGCTGAAAGGCAAAAATCCCGGCGAGGTAGGCAAAGCCTACAGCAAAACCGAAAAAGGACTGGATACGCTCCTGTTGATAGATGGTCACCTGAAAGAGGACCCAAAGGAGCAAAAAGGTTCCCAGGAATTCTGCGATCAATGATGGGATAGCGGGAATGGACCGGATCGCTACCTGTTCTACATTGAGTTCGGACAACAAGGGAGTCGCTAGTAAGGTGGCCAGAAATGCGCCTACAATTTGCGCTGCGATGTAGGGCAGGACTTCCGAGAGTTCAAATTTTCCCAGGAGGAAGTGTGCCAGGGTCACCGCCGGATTGTAATGTGCTCCCGATTGAGCAAAACCGGCATACATCAGGACGGCATAAACCGACCCGACTGCCAATGGCATCCACTGCATCTGTCCTCCATTGCCGGTCATCACCACCACCAGCACCAGGAAAAACGTCCCAACAAATTCCGTAAAGTAATTGCGCATTTCAATAAATTTCAGGGACTGGAAATATAATCATTTTTTTTAAAGTGTAAAGGAATACGTGATTAGGTGTTTACGTAATCAGGCGTTTAGTTCTGCAGGTGTATTCATGTTTCGTATTTTTGCGTACACCTCATCACCCTTACTCGTGATTGGAACTCATCTTTTCGTCTATGGAACGTTGCGACTGGAGTACGATCTTCCTGCAGCACGCGCCATACGTGAATTAGCCTCCTATGATGGGCAAGGATTGGCGCGTGGAGTCCTCTACGACCTGGGTAATTATCCCGGGGCACATTTCGATCCGCAAGCCACCTCCTGGATTTATGGCCAGCTTTTCAGACTTCCTCTGCAACCGGATCAACTGTTGCTGGACCTGGATGACTATGAAGGAGACGCTTATCGGCGCTACTTGATCGATGTGGCAAGCTGGCAGGGTATGCTTTCTGCCATTAGCTATGGTTTGATCCGACCTTCATCTGCCCCCGTCATCGCTTCAGGCGATTGGTACCTAGCTCAAACCGGTCGACACAAACAAAAGCTTTCTTAACTTCGCACGCAAAAAAAAGATTTCCGGTGATCGAATTGTCCATCCAGCTGAGCGGCCAGGAATACATCGAGCTCAACAAGCTCCTTAAATTGATGAATGTCGTCGACAGCGGGGGGATGGCTAATCAAATGATCCTGGATGGAGAAGTCAAGGTCAACGGGAATCCGGCCCACGAGAAGCGGAAAAAGATCCGGCCCGGGGATGTAGTGGCCATCGGTGATCATCGAATTGAAGTCATTGCTCAAGATCCTGAACTATGAAACGCGTCAGTCTGAAACGCAATAAGGAGAACATCCTGGCGATGCAACACCCGTGGATCTTTTCCGGCGCTCTCTTAACGGAGGGAGAACTTGAGGATGGTGCCTGGGTGGAGATCGTCGATCGCAACCAACGGGTTGTTGCCACCGGCCACTACCAGAATCACAGCATAGCCGTACGCATCCTGGCGTTTGGCACCATCCCTGATAAGGAGGCATTTTACCGCCTGCGCGTGCAGGAAGCTTTTCAGTTACGCCGGCGACTGGGTCTGATTCGTCCGGACTCCAACATATTTCGTTTGATCCATGGTGAAGGAGACCTCCTGCCGGGACTGATCATCGATGTCTATGGAAGCACCGCCGTCATCCAATGCCACAGCATTGGGATGCACCTGGACGTGCCGGTCATCGCCTCAGTGGTCAGTGAACTGGATGGGATTGATCAGGTGTATGATAAAAGTCAGGATGCCCTCCCGGCCCAATACCGTGCAACAATGCAAAATGGTTATCTGGTGTCTTCCCCGGAAACGGATGCGGAATGCCGGGAAAATGGTCTATCCTTTCACGTCGATTGGGAGCAGGGTCAGAAAACGGGATTTTTTATTGACCAGCGGGACAACCGGGATTTGGTCGGAAAATGGACTTCCGGCTTGCAGGTTCTGAATGCCTTTAGCTACAGCGGAGGATTCTCGATGTATGCCCTGGCAGGAGGGGCAACACAGGTGGTCTCGGTTGATCAATCCCGGCTGGCCATTCAATGGGCAAATGAAAATGCCCGGCTCAATGCGTTTACCGGACACGAGGGGATATGTGCCAACGTATTCGAATACCTGCAACAAACGGAAAAGACCTGGGATATGGTGATTATTGACCCACCAGCCTTCGCTAAGTCTTTACAGAAAAAACACAATGCTGTCCAGGCCTATAAGCGATTGAATATCCTGGCCATGCAGCGGGTGAAACCCGGTGGCCTCTTGTTCACTTTTTCCTGTTCACAGGTTATTGACCGGGAGTTGTTTCAGCATACGGTGGTATCGGCCGGCATGGAAACCGGAAGGCCCATGCAAATTCTCCACGCCCTATCACAGGGCGCCGATCATCCGACCAACCTCTATCATCCGGAAGGTCATTACCTGAAAGGATTGGCCATCCGCATCCACTAAAATGGTTTTCCACGCTCCAATCTTCGAAATTAATTACCTTTGAATCTCTGAAATGAACGACTATGCGCGCATTAGCAGCCCTGTTGCTTTTTTCCGCGGTGGCATTAAGCTGCAGCACGGAGAAGAAAGGGGATCCGGAACAACTGAAAATAATCACCGACTATAAAGCAGGTTACGAAAGCAACAAGAATTCAATCAATGCCTCGAAAGTGGTGAATGCCATCATCGAATACGCGGAAAAAAATCCCGAAGATGAGGCTCAGATTGAAGTATTGTTCGACGACGCGATTGCGATATCCATGGAGCAAACGAACCTGACCCAGGCTGCCAGCCTGCTCAATACCCTGATCAAGGAATATCCCGGGATCGATCGTGAAACCCGGTTGGCTCAATTAACCCGTTTGCTGCTGGAAATGAACAATACCGATGCTGCGGGATCCCTGTGCCTCGCCGGTTTGGCCGCCTACCCGGCAAGCGCTTCCCTTCAGGAGTTGAAATCCCAAATCAATCCTCCGGATGCTGACATCAAAGCCAGACTCGACCACCTGTCCACCACCATGTTCAACGATTCACTGAACGAATACAATGTCAATACCGCTACGGCATTTGTGGATGCCTGTGAAGCCTATGTGATGGCTAATCCCACTGCTAAGGATGCCGTAGATTATCTGCATCAGGCCGGGCAAACCGCCCGCTCCATCCGCACCTTCCGTAAGGCCATTTCCCTATACGACTGGATCTTTAGCAAATATCCCAATGACCCGAGGGCAGGCCAGGCTTTATTCCTGGAGGCCTTTACTTATGACAATGAGCTAAAGGAGATTGATATCGCCCGCAAACTCTATGAGCAATTCATTGCAAAATTCCCAAAAGACGAATTGGTGGATGATGCCCAGTTTTTATTAAAGAACCTGGGTAAGTCCGACGATGAAATCCTGCAGGAGCTGGGCACTGAAGAACAAAGCCAATAAAAATTTTAACTATTGGTTATTGATCGTTGAATGGCTACACCATTGATCATTTTACGATGAATGGTTTTTCGGCGAACGGATGAAGGGCGGTCCCTTTGACTTTTGCTTCAGCAATAATCCGGTAACTGGATTTGGCACCTCGCAGCGTTTTGGCTGCTTTAACCATACCTCGCAGAAAGAAATTATTTTCTTCGATGCGATCCATCCGGGACTTCATCCATTGAATGGGCAACTCGAAGTCCACTTCCAGCATTTCGTCCTTGGGTACTTCAATATTCTGTCTGAGCAGAATGTCTCCCAGCGTGTATTCATCAATCAGTTTGGCTTTGCGCCGGCCACGGCTGTATTTTTCAACACATTTCACCTCAATTTCGGTGACGGTTTGCGGTTCAATGGTATACAACTGGATCTTACCAATAATCAACGGACTGTTGATTGGAATTTCTGCTGGAATGTCCAGGTCTATTTTGACCCCTTCGATCCCCAACAATCGTTTGACTTTGCCGAACATACGTGTAGTCTTTGTCTATATTAACCCTAAAATCCGTGAGATCATCGCCGTATGCTCAATATTTTTGACGAAGGTGGATAGATACCTGACGAAAGTCCCAGAAGATTCCCTCCGGCGGCAGCAACTGGATATTATCGATCCAAGTAACTGAAATTCATCCGGCTTGTTATACAAATCGTTGATGCCAGCTATGGGCAACGGGCTTAATCCAATCGTTTTGGAGCTTTTCCAGGGTATTCACCAAATGGTCAAAAACCAGGGTTTCGTCAGTGATCCGGCCTTTGCGGTAAGCTTCTGCAAATTGGTCCTTGGTCAAGGTAACGACCTGCTGAGCCTCCATGAAATGAAAATTCCAGCGATCGAAAAGATTGATACCCAGCTGGTCCTGGAGACCTTGCAAGTAACGCACGGATGTATCGATGGAACATCCGCTGGCATCTTTCCGGGTTTCATCGACAATCAGGACCACAAACTGATCAAAGAGAATACCTGCCCAGGATTTCAATTGAATGTTATGGCTGGCCCATTGCCGGGCAAATTCTTCCAAATGGGGAACCACCGTTGCCAATTCCTGGGCAGTAAAAGGGCGGTCTGAGGCATAAACCCATACCCGGGATTGTGGGTGCATATCCTGCCAAGCTTCCAAGCCGGGAAACAATGATTGCAGGCCGATGGTACTACTGTCCGTTTTCATTTGCATTATTATTTATCCTACCAATGATTTTGCCGGATGATGAGTTCCGCCAGATCATAAACCATCACCTCATCCTGCTTGTCTTTTGCTTTCAGGCCATCCTGCAACATGGTGATGCAAAACGGGCAATTGGCCGCCACAGCCCGGGCTCCGGTTGCCAAAACCTGTTCGGCACGTTCGGTACTGATTCGTTTATCGCCGGATTCATCTTCCTTGAACATTTGTGCCCCACCAGCTCCGCAACATAATCCTCGAGAACCCGACTGTTCCATTTCGATCAGTTCCAGAGCCAACGCATCCAGGATCTCCCGGGGCACTTGATACATGCCATTTACCCGGCCAATGTAACACGAATCGTGGTAGGTGGTTTTTTCTTTAACTTCCCGCGGTTCGAGGATAAGTTTCCCATCCGAAATCCACTTGCTGAGGATCTCCGTATGGTGATATACTTCAAATTCACCACCAAAATCCGGATATTCGTTTTTGAGGGTATTGAAACAGTGGGGACAAGTGGTCAAAATTTTAGTGACTTCGTAAGCCTTCAGGGTTTGAATGTTTTGGAGTGCCTGCATCTGAAAAAGGAATTCATTGCCGGCCCGGCGTGCAGGATCACCGGTACAGGATTCTTCATTGCCAAGGACAGCAAAGGAGATTCCCAACTGATTCATAATGGTCGCAAATGCCCGCACAATCTTTTGCGCCCGAGCATCAAAATTCCCGGCACATCCAACCCAGAAGAGAAATTCGGGTTTGTCCCCCCTGGCTATGTATTCCTGTACTGTCAGAACTTCCATCAATCTAATTTATACCCTTTTGTACCAAGATTCCCGGTCTTCGCTTACTTGCCAGACACTCCCTCCGCTTTCCAGGCTGTTGAACATGGGCAACCAATCGGGCGGACCGCTGGATTCATTAAGGATCTTATACCGGCGCATTTGCAGGATGGGATCTAACGGATCGATCATTACCGGACATGCTTCCACACAGGCATTGCAGGTAGTACATGCCCAAATTTCTTCGTCACTGATCCGGTTAAAGAGGTTTTCACCATCGTTGAAGTTGGCCAGGGACAACGGCTGATCCTTCGCCTCTGCTTTGAGGTATTTGGCATCTTTGCTTTCCAACCGGGTATAAATTTCCTCTGCCCGGTCCCGGATGTCCATCAGAATTTTACGGGGCGATAATTTCTTTCCGGTCAGGTTGGCAGGACAAACGCTGGTGCACCGTCCACATTCCGTGCAGGTGTACGCATCCATGATGCTCTTCCAGGAAAGTTGGTCAATGTCGGAGGCCCCAAATTCCGGGATTTCTGTACTGGGTTGTTCTCCTTCATCGGACGCCAGACCAAGCATCGATTTCAATTCCCGGGTAATTTCAGGGATATTATCCATCCTTCCACGCGGCTTCAACCGGGAATAATAAGTGTTGGGAAAGGCCAGGAGGATGTGTAAGTGTTTGGAATAAGGCAAATACAACAGAAACCCATAAACCACCAGGATGTGCAACCACCAACCGCTGCGCTCGAGAATTTCCAGCGTTCCGACGGACAAATTATGTATTAAAGGAGAAACCAGGCTAGCGGACATCCACAATGTCCCGGTGGGTCTGTAGTGGGCCGGCTCGAGCGACTGAAGCACCTGATCCGCACCATTCATCGTCATAATGCCCAGGATGAGCAGAATCTCTCCGATTAGAATCAGGTTTGCGTCTAAGAACGGCCAACCCTTCATTTCTGGTTTCCAGAAACGCTTCACTTTGAGAAGATTACGCCGTGCAAGAAAAATCAATGTGGCAATGAAAGCCAGTACCGAAAGCAATTCGATCAGGTTTAATACCAATGGATACAACGCCCCCAACTTGTTCGAAAAAAAGCGATGTCTGCCCGAGAAACCATCGATGAAGATCTCGATCAATTCTATCTGGGTCAGCAGAAAAGCCACATAGATAAATCCATGAAATAAAGCGGGTAACCACCGCTTGAACATTTTTTGTTGCCCAAAAGCGACAAGCAATACATTGCGCCACCGGAGCTTCCGATGGCCGGAAATCTCCTCATTTTTTCCCAAATAAATAATCCGGGCAACCCGGCGGTAACGCCGGAAAGCCAGGTAAAAAACAGTGATGGTAATCAGGGTAAAAAAAATGGCCTGTATACTCATGCCCTCTGGAATATCCTGTATTTTTAGGGTACAAATAAAGGTATGAAAATCCTCAACGAAGCTCAAATAAAACAAAAAATAAAGCGCCTTGCTTACGAGATCCTGGAGAACAATTACGAGGAGAAAGAACTCATTTTTCTGGGGATCAACAACAATGGCCTCTACTTTGCCAAATTGCTGAAATCGGCGCTGCAGCGAATTACCGACATCCCGTTAAAAGTAATCGGGCTTAAGCTTAGTCCAGCCGCACCTCTCGATCATCCGATTACCATCGAAGCGCCAGCGGAAAGTCTGAATGACAAGGTCTTACTAATCGTCGACGATGTAGCCAATACCGGACGCACCATTTTTTATGCTTTTAAACCATTGCTGACCATGCTTCCAAAAAAGGTTGAGGTAGCCGTGCTCGTAGACCGTAAACACAAATCCTTCCCAGTAAAGGTGGATTATGTGGGATTGTCTTTGGCCACTACGTTGATGGAAGACATCGATGTGCGGTTACGGGAGGTCGATGATATGGAGGTATACCTGAACTAGCCGGTCATGCCGTATTGCTGACCTTGGCTTTTTCCTTCTGCTTTTGATCGATCATAGCCGTCATCTCATCTGCCATCCGTAAGGTTGCTTCATACCCTAATTCGTAAAGGTCTTTTGCCTTTTTAAGGTTAAACCGGCTGTATTCATGTAGTTCGCGCGGTTCAATCACGATATCGCTGTGTTGCAGTTGCGGTTTGATGTTATTCAATGCCGCCAGGTCAAAGCAACGGTGTAGCAGGTTGATCATACCATTCATATCCTGGGTATCTATCGCTACCTGAGGCACCAGATTCACCGTGATGATCATGTCACAGCGATCCCGTAATGGCAAGACCGGAGCATTGGCCAAAAGGCCACCATCCACATACATGGACCCTTCCATCCGAATGGGTTTGAAAAGCAAGGGGATGGTACACGAGGCCGCCACAATTAAATCCAGAGGACCCTCCGTACGGTATTCAACCTGGCCCTTATTGAGGTTGCTGACGGCTACAAAGGTGGGAATGTCCAGATTGGCAATCTCGTTGTGAGGTATGTATTGTTTAAGCTTTTTGCGCAGATTTGCCAGGTCGGTCAGTCCTAGCGACGGCATTTTCAGAGAGAATAAACTGTATAATGAGGTCTCTTCGATGAAAGCCATCATTTCATCAGGTGTGTATCCGTACGCTAACAAAGTACCTGCAATCGATCCGGCGCTGGTACCGGAGATGTAGTCAGGCGCAATGCCAAGTTCCTTCAGCGCCTTAAATACGCCGATATGCAGGATACCACGGGCTCCCCCACCGGAGAGGGCAAGACCTAATCGAAATGGCTCTGTCTGTGAAACGGTCGATTGTTCTTTCATGATCTGAAGGACACAAGTTAATGAGTTTGCCGCAGCCTGTCCTTAAAACGCACTTCAGATATGAATTAGTTCTGGATGTTATGCAACAAATAAAAAAGCCACCTCCTGGGAGGTGGCTTTTGGTATCGAAAGCCAATTCTTCCGGATCAGTTGAAGATGTAACGCACACCAACGCGCATTCTCCAGCGGGAAGCCAGGCTGCTGATGTCGTATTTTTCTAATCCCAACCGGTCGTTGGTAAAGCTGAAAGTAGGTGTCTGTCCGTTCAAGCCCTCATATTGGTAGAGTTCCGAATTGTTGAAATCTCCAACGACGTAGTAGACGGCGCCCCAATTCTTATTGATCAGGTTCGCGACATTTTCGATATCAACGGACAATTGAATGCGGTGCAAATCGGCACCCAGTACCGTACCAAGGTTCTGACGAATCGCCAGGTCCCATTGGCTGGTGAACGGTGCTCTGGAACCATTCTTGTCCGAATATCCACCCCGGCTGGCATCCAGATTCGGATCATCGGAGATGAATGCATTCAACAATTCCCACTGCTGTGCCGGTGACAATCCGTTTTTCTCAACCAACGTGATGTCGGAAGAGGAAGCCGGGATGTAAGGCAACGAGCGGTTCCGGCTGGTACTTCCCGTTTCGTTGTTTGGGTTTTGTCCGTTGCGTGCTCCTATGACATAGGAGAAAGGAATTCCGGATTGTCCCTCATAAAACAGTGATACGGTCGTAGCGAATGCGTTGTTGTTTGTCCAATCCAACTTATAGGACAGTGCTCCGATCAACCTTGAACCGAGGCTGTAGTCGGACCGGCCAAGTACCGGAAAGTTCCTGCCATCAATATTGATCTGACCACGCCACTGTGAAGAGTTCTGTGAAGAAGTACCCTCACTGACCGCATCGGCGTCGCCATACGTATAGGCTGCCATGATACTCAACCCGGACGCGAAGTCCTTACTAACCATCCCGGACAGGTTGTAAGTGAATCCCTCGCTGGTATTGCTGCCAACATAGATGGCGCTATAGGTCGGATCGATGCTTTTCCGGGTATAGATCGGACGGCTGTCTTTTCCTGACCAATTAAAATCAACGGTTGGATCCGAATTGACATTGGTATAGACCACATTGTTCAAGGTCTTGGTATAAATCCCTTCAATGGAAAACTTCCATCCATCGGCCAGCGTCTTGTCAAATGCCAGATTGGTTCGGAATACCTGGGGATACTTGAAGTTCTTCACAAACAGGTCCACCTGTCCGGAAGGGATGGTGAAATCTGGATTGGTATACTGTTCGTTGATTCCCGCTTTAAAACCATCCGGTGCCGAACCAGCATAGCCCAGGGTCAAGCCATTGTTGTTGAACATGGCTCCCGGCCATACAAAGGGAATCCGAGAAGTAAATATTCCCAATCCGCCACGCAGTACCGTCCGGTTGTCCCGGTTGATGTCGTAGCTGAATCCCAATCTTGGGGAAAATAAGAACTGTCCATCCGGGGCTTTTCCGCCTACGATGTCATCGGCGATGGGGTATTTGGCCTGAATTGCCGGTAAGGTCGTGGTATTGAAGGAAGGATCAATGACCGGGTCCGAAGTGATGAACGGAATGTCCAGACGTAAGCCGGCAGTAAGCCTGAAGTTATTGCTCACCGCCCATTCATCCTGGGCATAAAATCCCAGTTGCATGGCTTTAAAATCGGCAGCTGCAGCCGTCCCGTCACCGGTAATTCCATCGACCAAAGAGTAAGAACGGTCGTAATCGGTCGGTTCAGCGTTGGCTAAGAAGTCTTCGACCGAAGCATAATCATAGGAACCGTAGTTCTGGGGAATAAACGTGTTATAGATGTCGTAAAACTCGTTATGTGTTCCCAGTGTAATGGTATGGTCGCCTTTGTAGATTTTGAAGTTGTCGGTCAACGTCAGGATTTTTTGATCCAGTTCGTTGGCTGTGGAAAACTCTTCACTACCAAATTGAATGGCTCCGGCGCCATCCTGGATCCTTACCCAGGGAAAGTCGCCACCGATCGGATCGCGGTCATCCAATACCGTGGTGTAACCGACGATCAGGTTGTTGGACAGCTTATTACTGAATCGAGAATTCAATTCGGCGGCAAATGAATTGGTCGTACTGGGGAAGTAAATACCATCGTTGGCGAAATTAATGGTAGTACTTCCACTCCCTGACTGACTGATCTGTTCCGCCTTGGTATACTGGTGACGCAAAGTCAGTTTATGTTTTTCACTGAGGTTGAAATCCAGCTTACCAAACAGCTTGAGGCCATCCAGTTTACTCAACTTGTCTCCATAGCCCCCCGGATCATACCCATAGGTGTTTTTCAGGTATGAACTCAAGTTGTTCAGTGTGCTTTCATTGGAATCACCCCGGTAGGTGCCAAAGTCAAATGGTGAAGGAGTTTCATCTCTTTGGATTTCGACGTTGGCGAAGAAGAAAACTTTGTCTTTCTTAATCGGACCTCCCAGGGAAGCGCCGTAGAGCTTCTCCGAATACTGAGCTAGTTTGCTGCGTTCACCACCAACCCGATCGATCAGTTTTTGGGGAGTTTTACCGGCCAGGTCCTGATTTTTCAGAAAGTAGTAAGCGGTACCGGAAAAGGTATTGGTTCCTGATTTCGTCACTGCGTTGATTCCTCCTCCGGCGAATCCTCCCAGGGTGACGTCATACGGTGAAAGCACGACCTGGATTTGGTCAATGACATCCACACTGATGGGTGAAATACCGGTTTGACCACCATTTGTCCCTGAAGATGCCAAACCAAAAACGTCGTTATTGACGGCGCCGTCAATGTAGATGGCATTGTAACGGTTGTTTATCCCGGCAAAGGAAATTCCGCTCACCGAAGTGCTGGCTTGTGGCGTCAAGCGGGTAAAGTCATTCAAATCCCGATTCAACGTGGGTAAGGCATCCAATTCATCGGCAGTGATCTGGGTCGATGCACCGGCATTTTGACCCGTTGCACCCCGCGTAGCTACGACCTGAATGCCTAATAATTCAATCGGTTGCTCTTCCAGGACGATGTCTCTTTTCTGGGCTTCACCCAGGAGCAACATAATGCCCTCAATGACATTGTCTCCAAACCCGGTGTACGAGGTAGTAATCTTGTAAGGCCCGCCCACGCGCATGTTCGGTATGTTAAATGTACCGTCAAGATTGGTGGTTGTACCATACATCGTTCCGGAAGGCACATGGATGGCCACAATATTGGCTCCGATCAATGGCTCGCCGGACGCATCAGTAACCGTTCCGCTCAGAGAAGACGTCGTAACGCCCTGAGCATATAAGCCTTGCTGGAGCATGGTGATGCCCGCAAAGACAAGTACGGTTAGGGTAAATAGGCTTCGTAATTGTTTTTTCATATTCTCTCGGTAAGTTTTGTAAAAAAATGAATGAACAATCAGATATGGATCTCAGCTAGTCCACTTGCTGGACTGGTTGAGCTGTTCGAATTACAGAACTATCGATGTGATAAAGAATGAATAGATCTCATCCTTCCGGATGCCTCAGGCAGAATTGGTTATAGCCTCTTTTCAAGGGAAATAAAACCCAATACATCCGTGACGAAATGAATCGTTCTGAACTTCCTAAATCAGTCCCTTTAGCCGGGACCTGGGTCAGTTAGGAGTCTTTCCATAAAAGAGAAATTAGGTTTACGGTTTTAACTTGGGGCAAAGGTAGTCCATAAGATCAGATATCACAAAGTACAATATGACCCTAAGGTGAACTTTTAATTAACTCAATGTTAAGCACATAGGTATTTTGAAAAACCTTATAAACCAAATGTTATTTACTATTTTTTCAATTATTCAGGAGCACTTTTCAAAATCATTCATCATTCACCAATATTTTTTCGGCAAATGATCAATTTTCAAGCATCGACAGCCCCACAAAACACGCATAAAATGGGGTGAAAATTGTTATGTTTAGGTGATTAAAAACACCATCTTTTTTTGTTCTGAAACTAAAAAAAAAGAGCTGTCTGGGGTCAGACAGCTCTTTTTCAGGGTTTCAGACCCTGTTTTATTCGCTTTTAACCGGAAATTCTAGTTGAATAAGTAGCGAATTCCGAACTGAATGCTGTACGTATCCGAACCAAAGATGGCATCTTTCTGCAGGGTCTGATCCAACAATTTGGTTGAAGTTCCAGATCCGGTAGTAACCATTTTGTAACTGGGTTGTCCCTCACCCGTCACCCCGGAGAATGAAAGCGGTCTTGAGTTAATGACCTTGTCTGAAATACCCCAGCTCTTATTGATCAGATTGGTGAAATTGATGATGTCTGCCCGGAATTGCAGTGTATTCCGTTTACCACCTGTATTCACATAAACTTCTTGCAAGAAAGAAAAGTCGGCTCTCCACAGCCAGGGGAGTAAGGCGCCATTCCTTTCTGCATACTGTCCGCGACGGGTACTCAGGTAAGCATCCTGATCAATGTATTTATCAAAAGCGGCAGCCTGTTGCGCGGAAGTAAATGTAATGCCGTTACTGGCGAATTCAACAAAGTTCAATTCACTGGCATTGTTGGGCACATAGATCAGGTCGTTTCCATTGATCCCGTCTCCGTTCATATCCTGATTATAAACGTAGGAAAAACGTCCCTGGGTGGCTCCATTGATAAACAGTCCCAACTGGGTAGCGCCGGCTTTCAGGTATTCAAAGCGGTAAGTGATGGCGCCAAACAAACGGTGCCGCTGGTCATAGGAAGAATAGCCGAGTTCAGGGAAATTGTTGCCATTAACACTTACGATGCTGTTGTAAGAACCGCTGGCAATCGAACCGGCATCAACGAGATTTTGAGCGGACCCAAAGTTGTAAGCTGCTTTGGCAAACCATCCTTTACTAAAGCGCCTTTCAAGTGAAGCGGTGAAATTTAATGCTGTACCCTTGTTCTCATTGGTGAGGTAAACGGCGCCTGTCACATTGTCATTGAGGCGAATGGCTTCATTTAAAGCGGTCCCCGAGAGTCCCAAACCGGGATAAGTCGGGCGATTATCCGGGCCCATAAATTTACTGGAAGATTTCTCCTCGTTGATGTTCCAGTAGCTGATGCCATTGATGTCTTTACTAAAAATCATTTCCAATGTTCCCACAAATCCACCGGGCAATTGTTTGTCGACAGCAAGGTTGGATCGCCAGACCTGTGGAAATTTGAAGTTTTCATTGACCAGATCGATGTTGTAAGACGAGGGAGCCGCCGCGTTGGTAATAAAGCTTCCCGGATTGGTGGTAAACGGACGGGTGGTCGTCCGGTCAATCTGTTCAAATCCGGTTAATACACCGTTGTTACCGACCACATTGGAGATCCAAACAAAAGCCGGCCGACCGGTGAAAATACCGGTACCTCCCCGCAATTGGAGTGAACGGTCACCCATCGCATCCCAGTTAAATCCCAAACGAGGCGAGAAGAGGAACTGCGGGTCAGGAAGTTTTTTTGTGCTTACTTTCAGTGCATTTCCTTCCGGGTCGCGGTAAGTTTGTCCAAGCACTTGCTGGTTTTCAAATCCAGTATCATCAAATACCGGTACATCCATCCGGATACCAGCACTAACCATTAATTGATTGGTTACCGCAATTTCATCCTGCAAATAGATGCCTCCGTAGGTAACCCGGGTCGGTTGAACCGGTTCGGCTCCTCCCGGCAGCGCAGAATAACGGTATTGGAACCGGCGCAATTCTACCGGAGAAGATGTACGGTTCGGATTTGCTTTTGCATCCGATAAGTCCGAGTAGAAGTCTTCCAGGGAGTTGTAAACAAATACCCCCTGTGATCCCGGGAAAAATACGTTTCTGAATTGCAGGCGCTCAAGACTCAAGCCTGCCGTCAGGGTATGTTTATTCAGATACAAGGACAGGTTATCCTGTAATTGATACGTTGTGTATTGTAATTGATTATCCGGCGTGAAGGGTTCGAAGCCCGTTGAAATGTAGGTCTGTCCTTCTTTTTGAATTTCGATCAAAGGAAAGATTTCGCCGTAAGTGCCGCGGTCTTCGTTTTGGAATGTCCATCCGGCAATAAAGTTATTCGACATTTTGTTGGAGAACAATGTGTTCAATTCACCAATCACCGAAGTGATCTTATCAAAAATAATGTAGTTAGAATTGCGGAAACTCATGGCCCGTCCGTTGGTACGGCGGTTTCCAAATCCCAACGAGGAGGAGTTACTGATCAACTGGTCTGCTTCGGAATCCAGACGGTTGAAACGCAAGCTGAATTTGTTGCGGTCGTTGATGTTCCAGTCGAGTTTGGCCAGGTATTTATTTCCGGTGGTAGCCAGGTCATAACCCTGATAATCTCCGGTTTCATAGCCAAAATTACTTTTCAGAAAATCAGACACTGATTTCAGGTCCGATTCAAGTACGCGGGTCGTATTGCCCTCAACAGCATCGTTGCCTTTATTGGCAATATCCTGGTAAGGACTAGCCCGGCGTTCCAGTTCGACGCTGGTAAAGAAGAACAGTTTATTTTTGATAATCGGTCCTCCCAGCCGGAAGCCAAATTGCTTGTTCGTAAATTGGTTCTGATCGCGGTTTAATACGGTCTCGCCGGCGTTGATACCGGTCAGGTTTTGATTTCTCCACGTCAGAAAAGCTGAGCCGGAAAATTCGTTGGTACCAGAGCGGGTAACGGCATTGATACCCCCACCCACGAAGCCTGATTGCCGGACATCAAAGGGGGCAATATTCACTTGTACTTCTTCGATGGCATCCAGCGATATCGGTGCTATTCCGGTACGTCCACCCGGTTCGCCAGCCAAACCGAAACTGTTGTTAAGTAATGAACCGTCGATGGTAATGTTATTCAGGCGGTTGTCCTGTCCTCCGATGGAGGAGCCCCTGGCTTGCGGAGTTAGCCGGGTGAAATCCAAAAAGTTACGGCTGGTTGTAGGCAATGTACTTAGTTGTTCCGCGGTGATGGTGGTCGCAGCTCCGGTCCGGTCCGAGCTGAACACATCGCTTCGGCTGGATGTGACAACGACCCCTTCGATAATTAGTGTTTCTGTGTGCATCGTCAGATCGATATTGGTGGCAGTACCCAGGCTCAGGTAAATGTTATCCTGGACGATGTCTTCATATCCGGTATAACTTACGGTGACCTGGTAGGGACCTCCGATCCGCATGGAAGGTATTGTAAATCTGCCGTCTTCGTTGGTTACGGTTCCATACCGGGTCCCGGAAGGCGTATGAACGGCAACTACCGTGGCGCCAATCAGTGGCTCTTTCGTGTCATCGATGATGCGCCCGACCATCGAGGAAGTGGTAACCTGAGCCTGCAGTTTTGGACTCAGGGTTAAAAAACCGATAATCAGCAGACACATGCCTAGCTTGTATCTGCCTAAGAATTTAATGGTGGAAATTCTCATGACTGATGATTTAAGATTGAGATTAGTTTCGGGCGCAAATCTAGCTAGAAAGCGATTAGTATTATAGAGCTAATATTAACAATTTGTTAATATTTATATAACTCATTTTAAGAGGATAGTGGCTTATTTTTTTAGCAAAAAATAGGCATGGAAATTATCTTTTTGGCAAAAAAACCTCGGCCAGCATGCAACGGACACTTCCACCTCCCAGTTTCTCGATCGTATAGATGGGCGCCTGAAGTACCGACACGTTATTTTCCAGCATTTTTAACTGACCCGAGTTCAAAGAAAGGTAGGCTTGTTCAGACATGATCAGGTAGCGGATCCCATGCCGGTTATGCACTTGAAGCATGTTCCCTGCAAACGATTGAACCTGGTCAAAGCTAATTTCAACAATGGTCTTCCCCAGTTTGCGCAAGGTGTCAGTGAGCCGCTCACGATCCGCAGCACCGGGAATACTTTCCAGGCATATGACCGCATAATGCTCGCCCATGGCCATCATGACATTGGTGTGATAAATCAACTGGCCCTCCTGATCCGCCGCTTCAAAAAGTAATCCTTCAATCTCCAAGTCCTGGCAAAAGCGGTTAAAAAGATCAGGATTTGTGCGGGGGCTGACACAAGCAAATGCCCAACCGGCACCTCTTTCGAACACCATGCTACCGGTCCCTTCGAGGTACTTGCCTTCCTTTTCCCAGGAACTGTAATCGATCCAGGTGGTATAGCCGAACTCTTGTTGCATCTGCTCAATAATATCCCGCCTTCGCTCATTCCGGCGATATTCTGAAAACATTGGATAGGTGATGATCTTTCCATTGGAATGAAGACTGACCCAATTGTTTGGAAAAACCGCATCGGGTTTACGGGGAACCGCGGTATCCTCAATAACCATGACGTTAATGTCGCTGGCTCGTAACCGGCGAACAAATGCATCGAACTCAGTGCGAGCCTGCTCTTCGATCGTGGATTTAGGCAACTCCAGTTCCGGTTGCTGGAAGGCATTGTTTGCTGCGGTTTCCTCATTGAATCCAAAATGGGCCGGACGGACCATCATGACTGTATCGGTTATAGAAGATTTCATACCGTTTCCAATTTTATTGCCTGGCAGCCAATGATTTTAATTCATGCGCCAATTCATGCCCAAGGTATCTTTCGATCAGGTCATGCCCCAGGTAGATCAGGGGCGTCAGTACAATGGCCATGAAGGATTTGTACATGTAGTTGACACAACCGATGGCCAGAACCCTGACCAAATCCCAATTTGAGCCAATATAGAAAGCTACGATGAGCACTACAAAGCTGTCGATGAACTGGGACACCAGCGTCGATCCGGTTGCCCGCAGCCACATGTATTTTTGACCCGTACGACGGCGGATCCAATGAAATACCACGACATCCACCACCTGACCCAGCAGA
The DNA here is from genome assembly GCA_020436785.1 of Saprospiraceae bacterium. Lineage (GTDB taxonomy): Bacteria > Bacteroidota > Bacteroidia > Chitinophagales > Saprospiraceae > JAGQXC01. The sequence goes on from JAGQXC010000423.1 coordinate 17,346, forward strand.
AAAGCTACCATGGACCCGATAATGATCCACAAGCCCTGACCAAATATTTTCTTAAATGCCAGATCCATGTTGGGGATGGATTGATCCGGGTTGGTGGTTATCAATCCGCTCTCATTTTGCCACCAGTCGTTGGGGGGCAGATGAATCCCCAAAAAGAACATAAAAAAGGCATAAACGATCATCACAACGGCCATCCAGGACAGCATCTGGACACCCCGGCGCCCAAAATATTCATTGATGATGTCTGTCATCACGAAGACAACCGGCCAGAGGATGACACCTGCGGTTAAATTAAATCCCAGGTCGGTGACTCCGAACAGGGTCATGTTAAAGGGGTGGAGGCCAAATATTTTCTCCAGCGAAAAAATCTTGATGCCTATCAGTTCTGCAATTAATGCATTGGTAATAAAAAATCCTCCCAATACCATAAAAAGCAACGTCGCCTTGTTCTTATACCACTGCGTATGAATTTCCATTCCGAATCTTTTGTTGGAACCAAAAGTACATTGTCGAATGGAAAAAATATAGATCGTTCATTCTCCTGCTCCGGGAATTTTATCTTTCATGTATGATCACTACACTTCATTACGTTCATTAAACCGATGACCAACACCTACCACTTGCTTACTTATTGGATTGGCACGTTGGTGTTTATCAACAGTTCCATTATTCCTGTCCAGGGCCAGAATGATGTAGAATCGGTTCGCCGTCAGATCGACCGGATCATTCATTACGACACGGAAATACCACTTCACGATCATCATGGATTTATCATTGGCATTGTAGATGGCCAGTCAACATATGTGTTGGATTACCCGGGATCCGATGGATTGCCCATAAGTGTTCATGACCGTTTCGAACTGGGTGGCCTTAGTCAGGTATTTACCGGACAATATCTGGTGGAATTATCCCGTCAGGGAATTCTTAACCTTGACGATCCCATCTATCCGCAAGCTGGTCACCTCCCGGAGTCCTGGCGCAAGCTGACATGGCGGCAGTGTCTACAGCATGTAAGCGGCCTGCCAAGAGTAATCCCCGGGATTTCCGGGGAGCAGTCGATTGAAAATCCTTATGGTTCAATCCATATTGAAGACTTAAAAACCATCCTTCCTCAAGTTGCTTTTGACACACTGCACTTTCGATACAGCGTGCATAATTACGCATTGATTCAGGACGGACTGCAGCTTCGCTTTGAGCAACCGGTTTCCCGCCAACTGGACAGCGCGTTCAATCAGTGGAACTTAAAAGAGACGACCATCTTGACGCCATCGAAACCAACGGCCATATCGGTGGGTTACCGTAAAAACGGATTGGTCGCTTCGCCATGGATTACCGATTCCTATCAGGCCGGATTAGGTGTTGTCAGTTCACTGTCTGACTTAATCGAATATTCAAAATGGCTCATTCTACACGCGGAGGATGCTACCTATAGCGAACTGTTTTACCCTTCACAACCCACCGATTTGAGAGGACGGATTGCCATGGCCGGAAGTTGGTACGTTTTTATGCCGGACCGTCGCCAATGGATCTATTCTCATGCCGGTCAGACGGGAGGTCACCGGTCGTACATTGGATTTGTTCCGGCCACCAGGACGGCTGTGATCATCCTGGCAAAGTCACCGGATGAAACCAATGATTTAGGATTGTTAATTTTGCGCATGATCAATGACAATTGGAAAAGGAATCGCACCGATGAAGAAAAATACTAAAGGCAGAAAAGATCA
>JAGQXC010000424.1 GCA_020436785.1 Saprospiraceae bacterium
AGATTGGTGGATATCTGTATGCGGTCGATGATGGTCGATCGTTCCACCTGCTCCACCATACCTTTTTGAATCAACCGGTCAACATTGCGGTTGATGGTATTCATGGCAGTATTCAGCGCCTGTTGATCTACATCCACCAGGAAAACCTCGTATCCGTTTTGGGCAAAAACCTGGGCTATTCCATTCCCCATTTGTCCGGATCCGACAACTCCAATTTTTTGCATTTTTAATAGGTCTTTTCTGCAAGATACGTTTTCCCCGCTTCCAGGTCATTATTCCGAATTTTCAATGATTATCATGAAATTTGTTCCGATGATCAGACTTGTCGTCCTTTCCGTCTTCGTGATTACCGCTGCCAATTTCAGCGTTTATGCTCAGGATTATGAAGCGGTATCCGGCTACGTTTTCTTGGATTCCGTATTGGTCCTGGCCAGTAAAGATGGATTTAAGGAGGAGGATTTTATCCAATGGATGGAAGAGGATACGTCTCTTTATTCGGCATTCCGTCGGCTGAGAAGGATGGAATATACCTTCTCTACCCGGTGGGAAGGGGCTTACATCCGGGGCAAAAAACCAGCTTACTATTATGCACTCTGCAAACAAAATATTTCAGCCTCTTGCCGGAGTATGGATGTCATTGAAGAAGATCTGGATGGCCCGGTCTACCGTCGCAATGGCCAGGTCCGTTATTATACCCTTGCCCTCCTGATGGATTTGTTTTTTACCCGGGATACCGTTTGCAGTGGGCAATCTTTCGCATCTTTTAGCCATGCAACCGGAAATCGTTCGGATCAACTTAAGGAACTGATCTTTAATCCGGGATCAGGTAAGGGAATCCCATTCATTGGACGGAAGCTGGAAATCTTTGGCAAACGGTTGCAGCCCTGGTACCGGTATGCCTGGCAAGAAACCTCTATCAATGGCATGTTATGTTATGTTTTTGCCATTCAACTCGATGATGCAGCCCCTGAGGATAAGGCCATCGTACAATCGATGAAAACGTATTTCAGGAAGAGCGACCATCAGGTCGTTTACCGATCCTATCATCTAAAACAAAGTGGATTAATTAACTTCGACACCAAAATACAGATAAAGGTGACTTCGGACATTAATGGTCAGTATTATCCCCGGGACATCAGCTACGATGGTTATTGGAATTTTCCAGGGAAACGTGGCGAATCGGGCACATTTAATCTTCACTTTAGCGGAAATTAATGAGTTATACACTTGCCATAGTCGATTCTGGTTCCACCAAAGGCGATTGGGTTCTCTGGGGTCCTGGCTCAGGTGAATCTCAATTCTCAACCATGGGATTCAATCCCTATTTGGTTGATTTTGATGTCTACCGGGAAAACATCCTGGCGCAGCATGCAGTGGCCGGTAGTCTTCAAACCCTACGATCCATTTATTTCTTTGCAGCCGGAATCGGGAATGAAGAAAAGCGCAATTCGACTGCCGAATTTCTCCAGACCCTCTTTCCACATGCCACCCTATTCGTTGATAGTGATCTCAAGGCGGCGGCCTGGGCCTGTGCAGGGAATGAGCCTGCGATCATCGGTATTCTGGGCACGGGCAGCAATGCCTGCGTCTACGACGGGAGGGAGATTATCGAACAAACCACCTCGTTGGGATGGATCCTGGGAGATGAAGGGTCCGGAAGTTATTTGGGAAAAGAATTGTTGCGTCAATACATCTATGGGAACCTCCCGGTGGATTTACAGCAGTCTTTCAAAGACCGGTACCGGCTTGATCTGGCCGGAATTCTTAAGTTGCTCTATCATACCGAACGGCCCAACATGCAAATCGCTCGCTATGCCGAGTTTATTCATCAGTACCGCACCCATCCCATGATGCAACAGATGCTTGCCAATTCATTCAAAGATTTTGCACGAAATCATTTGGAGAAATTTTCACAATTCAGATCTTTGCCGATCCATTTGATAGGTTCCATAGCTTTCCATTTTGAGAAAGAATTGAGGGGAGCCTTGGAAGAATTTAATGTCAAGCCTTTCCGGATTATTCAAAAGCCCATCCATCAATTAAAAGAATTTATTATCGCAAATAAATACGATAATGGCTGAAAACAACATCCATCGCATTGGTGTATTGACTTCCGGTGGCGATGCTCCCGGAATGAATGCTGCCATCCGCGCCGTTGTCCGTACTGCTTCCTTCCTGGATTTGCATGCCTACGGAATCATGCGCGGATACGCCGGAATGATCGAGGGAGAGATCAAACGGCTGGAAAAATCCACGGTGGGTAACATCATACATCGGGGTGGTACCATCTTGAAAACAGCCCGGAGCGATGCTTTCCGGACCAAGGAAGGTCGTCAAAAGGCCTATGACGCACTGATCGCCCATGACATTGATGCGTTAATTGTGATCGGAGGAGATGGTACGTTTACCGGCGCGAATATATTCTCAGAAGAGTTTGAAATGCCCATCATCGGGGTGCCTGGAACCATTGATAATGACCTGTTCGGGACCGATCTGACCATCGGGTTCGATACAGCCGTCAATACGGCCATGGAGACCGTCGACCGGATTCGTGATACAGCTGATGCACATAGCCGCTTGTTCTTTATCGAGGTCATGGGAAGACATTCCGGATTTATTGCGCTTTATACCGGAATCGGATCGGGTGCAGGGAGCATCATGATCCCGGAAAAATCCTATGACATTGATTCCGTCGCCCGTACCTTGAGGAAAGGCGTGCGCCGGCAAAAGTTATTCAACCTGATCATCGTGGCTGAAGGCAATACCACCGGAAACGCCTTTGAAGTGGCCAATCAGATTAAGGATAAAGTGGACAATGCGGAAGTCAAGGTTTCGGTAATCGGTCATGCACAGCGCGGAGGGGCGCCAACGGCCATGGATCGTTTGTTGGCGAGCCGGTTGGGTTATGGTGCCGTAAAAGCTCTGCTGGAAGGACATTCCAGAGAAATGATTGGCGTACTGAACAATCAAATCAACTTCACTTCTTTTAGTGACGCCATTTCCAAACCCAAAGTTCCCAATGAAGACCTCATCCAAATGGCGGAAATACTTTCCCTGTAATGGAGGTCCTGCTGATTTATGTTACCTGTCCTTCCCGGGAAGTGGCAGAATCACTGGGCAAAGCGGTTGTAGAACAAAGGCTGGCAGCCTGTTACAACGCCTGGCAGATTCAATCTTTCTATTGGTGGGAAAACGCCACCAATCAGGAGGATGAATGGGTTATTCTCCTGAAGACAAGGCCTGAACTGGAATCCCCGATTGAATCCGTTCTCCTGGCTTCTCATCCCTATGAGGTGCCCTGTATCCTGCGATGGTCTGCAAAGGTCAACCAGGATTACGGTGAATGGATCTACCGTGAAACAAAACCTGGCAATTAGCGCAACACACGAGTTATGAACCAATTGCCCTTGAGGTCTGCCCAACGTAAGTAATAGATGCCTTGTGCATATGACTCTTTTTCACTCACCCATTGCAATACCTCCTGATTGGATTGGAAACGAAGGATGACCTGGCCCAATTGATTGAAGAGAAAGGCTTGTTCCACTTGATCGGATTGCGTTTGAACCAGCATTTCGGTGACCGTGGCGGCGGATCCCGACCTGGACTCCAACTTCAAAGCATCTTCGTGGCAATAATCGTCACCACATTCTCCCAGGTGATCCTCTTCGTGCCCAGGCCCGTGACTTAAATGGCCATTGACGGCATTTATACTTACACACAGGGTATTTTCCTTGGATGGATCGTTCGAGGGACGGTGGCAGATGTTAATTTTTTTGCCTTTATTGTCACATGCAATTTCTACGGCTTGCACGTAAATTTGGCCGTACGCCGTACAGCCATTGGCATCGGTAACTTTTATACCATAATTAATGCTTTTGTCCGGGCAAACCTGGATGGCAAAGTTTTGATCCCCATTGGACCATTGATACGAGTAGGGACCGGTGCCTTTATCGGCGCCTGCTTCCAATACGGTGCAGGCCGCCGGAGAATAGTCCGAAAAGACGATAGGACATCCGGGTAAGGTGAGCTCTATCGGCGAAATGATTTCAACCTTGGTGGTACAACTCTGACTACGACCAAATTGATCCGTTACGGTTAAAACCACCTCCTGTTCACCCAAATCCTGACAGGAAAATGAAGCCGGTGAAACGGTGCGGGAAATTTCCAGGCCTTCCGGATATTCGGTCTGATCAATGTCCTCAGGCAGCAGGAACCCCGTTCCATCCTCATTTAACCGCAGGGACACGGAAGAGCAGCTTACTTCAAAATCCGGCAATTGGGCTGCACACCCTTCCAGGGAATAAGAATAACTACCAACATCATTGGCGCCGCGATCCATCACCAAGACCCACCAGAAGCCATTATCCGCGGCCTGATGGGAAATACTGAATTTAACCGGATCGTTGACGTTTTCAAGCTCGTTGCCATACTGGTCAAATAGAATGCCCCAGGGTTCGATCGCGGTTTGTTTTTCTTTAACCCCAAAAGTATATTGCTGTCCCGCTGTAACCGGGAAATAATACAAATTTGGCACACCGACCGGGTTAATTTCATCAAGACCCTCGCCACAACTGATTTCATGGGCACATTCTTTTGAGAAGGTTAGGACGGTGATGAAATAGGGACTCAGATCGTTGCCGCGATCGTCTTCAAAGGTGATGAGAAAATCCTGATCGGGACCGTTATTCGTGAATTGGGTGAAGATGGCTTTACCACTGCCGGACAAATGTTTTTCTTCAATACCTTCCGCATTAATCACATGAATGCTGGATTCCAGGTAATTGGATTCTGCTTTTGCAACCAGGAATCCGGTCTCTCCTGCCGTTAGGTGAAGCGAATAAGCATGTATTTCCGCTAATTGGTGGATCGATGACTCACGAACTTCCTTACAGGTAAGCGGTACAGTGTGTTGGGGATGGGAAAGCGATTGATAAGACATTCCGTATGCACTGGTATCGTTGCCCCCCGAATCAAATATGAACAAGGAGTAGGTCCCATCTGCCGGTGCGATCCAACGGTCAATGCCTGCATAAACATTGGACTTGCGATAGGATTTTTCCAATTGAAGCCCGTTCTGATCCACAATAATCATGGTGGATTCAAAATGCAAATCTTCAGCGCGCATTTGGAAACGGATGGCCTCTCCTTCCACTGCCTGGAAAGTATAAGCATTCATCTGAACGCCGGAACCAATCCGGTCAACAAGATCGTCACCTTCGGTTAAACTAGAGGCATATGGCGGCAAGTTCATTTGATGGAGCGACAGGCCATAGGTGCCTTTGTCGTTGTCATGATTGTCCTGTACATACAAGGTGTAGATGCCGTCCGCCTTCAATGTTTTTCCAAACAGTTCCATAATCCCTCCATCTCCGCATTTCCGGCTGATCAGGTTCAATGCCGGATCGTAGAGTTCAAAACAAGCATCCACGGGACTCTCCCGGTCGCGCATTCGCAGGGCAATGACATCGCCCTGTTTTCCTTCGAACCTGAACAGGTGACGTTCGCCCGGTTGATGGATTACCGAATCGATTTGCTCACCATACGTTATAAATTGTTGAGCTGGTACGATGGAGGACAAACTTAGTGTGAAAGCAATTAAGAGTAAAATTCGTTGCATATCCCGGTTTTAAGACTCTTACCAACCAGCAAAAAACCGGCCAATTTCCATGAACCAGGTCCATGGAGCCAAAAATTAGTTGTTTCAGCTCTTGGATTAGGGAATTTTAAGCTGTATCGGGAATTGCAGCTTGGCCGTTTCGTCTTTCCACCAGGCGGTGTCCGGATAGTGCTGGATGGCCTGGTCCAGGATTCCCCAGTACAGGGTGTCGACCGCATCCACTCTTGCCTTTAAGAGCGCCCGTCTGGCAGACACATTCCGGTCTCCGTTATCTAAGGTTGGATCGAGTCCCTCCGGTTCGTAATGTCCGGCGGTAATTCCAACCTCCGGAGAGGCCTGGTGTTCGATAAATCGTTTGTTGGTATTTCCAGCCGTTGCAAAAATGCGCCGTCCCAATTCATCCCCAACCGTTTTGTCGTCCTGGCCTACCAAAACAATCAAGTCAATCCGCGGATCAATGGCATCATACGATTCCAAAGCCAGCGCTTTAAAAGGCCCGGTTCCTGGTTGACAAGCCATGACGACTTTGGGTTGTGGCATATTCAAAGAGTCGTAATAGGCTCCCAGGTAGGCCACCGTGGTACCACCGTACGAATGGCCCACGTAGGCAAGTTGATTGAGATCATAATTAATCCCTGCTGAATCGAGGTAAGTAATGGCCTTGGTAAACCCGGTAGCCACATTGTTAGCAAACTGGCCCGGTGAAGGTCGGAAGATTGACTCCTGATACCGGGGATAGATGACAATATTACCCTTGTTCGTCAGATGCCTGATCCAGGCTCCATAAATCATGGGATTCAGGCAACCGTAACCGTGAACAAATAGCACAACCGGTGATTTATTGGTTAACTGCTCTGGCAGAAATAACGTGTATCCTTCTGCATCGCCAGCGCGGTTAATGATTTCCGTGCCTGCCGTATCCAAATGAGCAGGGCTTGGTGGGAGCAACCATCCGGATGAGTCAGGGATAAACACCTGACAAAGATGAACGAGGACCAGGATCCAAACCAGGTGAAAACTATACACGATACAGGAATTATTTTTCTTCCGATGTATCTAACACGATTGCCTGAGGAAATGTTATTCAGAAAGGATATCCATTTCAGGATTGTCTATAAAAAGTGCATTTTTGAATTTCTGGAGATCCATTCCCTGACCGACCAGGTTGGTGACAGGAGCATAGTGGGTTAATTTTGAACAATCATCTTGCATGCCAAATTCATTTCAGAAAGCAGCGGTAATCGGCGCCGGAAGTTTTGGGACTTCGCTGGCTAAACTCCTGGCTTATAATGCCGATGTGCTGATCTATACGCGCAAGGATGATGTTGTGCAAAAGATCAATCAAACTCATAACCATTTTGGCATTGAATTATCCCCTCGCATCGTAGCCAGTTCAAATCTGGAACAGATTGCCGAAGAGTGTCAGGTGTTATTTCCGGTGATACCTTCCGAGCATTTTCGAAGTTTAATGCGCTCGCTGGCCATCTACGTCCGGCCGTATCACATCATGATTCATGGAACCAAGGGCCTGGATCTGGTGGGAGCCCTGGACGTCGCCGACATCACCCGGTTAACCAAACAGGACGTCTACACCATGAGCGAGGTCATTGAGCAGGAAACGTCGGTGGTCCGTACCGGTTGCCTTTCCGGGCCAAACCTTTCCAATGAGATATTGCACGGCCAACCAACCGCTACCTTGCTTGCCAGTCCATTTGATGAAGTCATTCAGATCGGGCAAGAACTTTTGTCCAGCAAACAATTCTTTGTTTTCGGGTCGCACGACCTCAAGGGAGCTGAATTGGCCGGGGCATTAAAAAATATTGTTGCTCTGGGCTCAGGCATGCTGGCGGGTGTGGGAATGGGTAAAAATATGCAGGCCATGTTGATCACCCGCGGGCTTTCAGAAATGATCTATTTTGGGAAGGCCATGGGTGCCGAGGTTCAATCTTTTCTGGGTACGGCAGGAATTGGAGATTTGATCGCCACCGCTACGAGCGAAGACAGCCGTAATTATACCTTTGGGAAACGGATGGGTCAGGGTGAGACCCTCCATTACATTTCAGAGACCAGTGAGGAATTGGCTGAAGGAATCCGGACTTTGAAAATCATCTATCCCCTGATGAAGAATTACCGAATCAACGCACCAATCACCCAGGTTTTATACAAAATCGTTTTTGAGGACTTTAATATTCACCGGGCCATTGATTTCCTGATGAATTACCCCTACAGCATCGATGTAGACTACTTGTAATTTCCGATTTGTTGATAAAATACACATACCCATAAACTATCATAAGAAGTCGATCCGTTCAAAGGAATCAAGTATTTTTGCCAATTGAATCGTACAGCTATGATCAATTATCATTTCCTGAATGGAAAGATTGTTTCCGAAACCTCCGCTTGTTTGCCCCTGTCTGATCTTGGTATTGGAAGAGGATATGGGATCTTTGATTACTTTCAGGTAAAGCAAGGTGTGCCTTTGTATCTGGATGAGCATCTGGAGCGCATGCAAAATTCCTGCCGGACCATGCGGCTTCCACTTGTATACAGCCTGGAAGAATTTAAAATCTTCATCCTAGAGCTCATTCAGATTAATCGCCTTACCGAGGCCGGCATGAAAATCATCGTCACCGGAGGGACTGGTCAGGGATTCAGTCTTGAAAATCCGAACGTAGCCATCCAGGTGCTTCCTTTCGGCCAGGCAAAGAAAGAATGGATGGAACGCGGCGCACCGCTAATCAGCCATGAATACCAACGACCGGTTCCGCATGCCAAGACAACCAATTATATGATGGCCGTATATCTGCAGAATAAGGTTGATCAGGCCGGAGCCGTCGAACCATTATATTATACCCGAACATCGGTCAGGGAATCTTCCCGGGCCAATGTATTTGCTGTTTTCGGGAAAAAACTCGTAACTCCGGCCCATGAAATACTAACCGGTATTACCCGTAAACACACCATTGCCTGGGCAAAGAACCATGTTGAATTGGAGATCAGAGACATCACTTTGGAGGAATTGGTGACAGCCGATGAGGTTTTTCTAACGGGTACGATGAAAATGGGTTTACCTATTACGCAGATCGATGGCGACCGGATTGGTGCCGGAGTGCCCGGACCAATGACTAAAACGGTGCAGCAAATGCTCCTTAATTATGAAGAGCAATACATTGCCACGTTTGTCCCGGTCGCTACATAGAAATACAATGAGTGTTTACCAGGCTAATGCCGGGGTGTGAAAACTGATGATGTGCACGGGAGTTCCCCACATGAAAATGGACATATCTTCTTTGGCTTCGACGACGGTGCAATGAACGGTGGCACCTTCCACTTTCAGTTGGTCGGGCATGTTTATCGGGCGCCAATGATTTCCTTCATCATCAACGATACCCCAAAATCCCGTTCCGATTTTCTGTTTGGCAGCTTTTCCGATAATGTCAAATCGTTTCATCCGGCTAAGGTGGTGTTTACTAGTTTTTCAATGGTCCCATGCAATTGTTTGATCAGTTTGCTTTGTTCGGCAATCACATGTCTCAAATGCTCAAGCTCCTGATTGGGCAATCGACTAGGTAAGGGCTCCTCTCTTGCAGGCACCGGCTTGAGCGGGGTATGGGAAAAACTGGTCATTTTGGTTTGGACATACCATAATTCACGAACGTCCTCTGCATCCACAAAGAATGGTTCATAGAATGAATTGTCGGATACCAACTCCAATTGATTGGTTTCAACCAGTTTATTTTTCACTCGCTTGACAAAAATGTCACTGCGCGTGACGACTACATAAACGCAATTATCTTTGATGCAGTTGACCCACCGGCCAGGCTCACAGAAGGTACAAATGACTTTATCACCTTCAAATAAAGAAGGTTCCATGGAGTCTCCGGCAATATCAAACGAACGGTAAGTACCTACTTTGTACTTGTACTCCGGCAACGAATAAGAGGGAAGATCGGAGTAAAATTCACTGTCAGCCATGGCACTGGTATACCCGGCTTGAGCGGGAATAGGCACATGAACGATGCGTTCGTCATTGTACTGGTCGGTAACTACGGTGAGGAGACGGAAATCATTCTCCTTGGCCGGCTTCATAAACATGGCACCCTGACCGAGGAAGAGATATTCCGGATTGAATTGATAGGCCTCGATGGCACGGCGAATTAAATCAATGGTCACATCCCGGTTACCTGCCTGGATCTCATGGAGATTTTGCGGCTGGTACTCAAGGGTAAGGGCGAACTGCCGGCTGGATGGAATTTTATTTTCTTCCTTCAGCTTCTCCAGACACTTCACAAACCGCTGACTAACGATATGATTCATAGTACAAGAACTAAACGCTCATAAATGTACTAAATGAATTACAAATTTTTATAATATTATGAAAAAAATATATTTAGGTAGTTTTTTTAGAGGGGTTTACGCTTAAAAAGAATTTGTAATTTGTAAAAATTCAGATGTGATAAGGCTGGCCCCACCCACGAGTCCACCGTCGACGTCTTCCTGAGCAAATAACATTTTGGCATTATTCGCTTTGACACTGCCTCCATACAGGATGGGCAAGTGCTTTGCGATGAAAGATCCATACTTTGATTCCACCACTCCCCGGATATAGGCATGCATTTCCTGAGCCTGTTCCGGTGAGGCAGTCACACCGGTTCCAATGGCCCATACCGGCTCATAGGCAATGATTAACCGACGGAATGCTTCGGAGTCCAAATGGAATAAGGAGTCCTCAATTTGTTGGCTTACGAGGTGGCGGTGTGTTCCGGCTTCCCGGACTTCCAGGGGTTCCCCGCAACAAAACACCGGAGTTAATCCGAACGCCAAGGCCTGATCCACCTTGGCTTTTAAGATTTCATGGGTTTCATGGTAATACATCCGGCGTTCCGAATGTCCGATGATCACGGTCGTAATGGAAGCGGAGTCAAGCATTTTGGCGGATACTTCACCTGTAAAGGCGCCTTCTGTTTGATCGCTGCAATTCTGGGCGGCAATGGTAATCCGATTACCTGCCAGGGCATTGAGTGAAATAAGGTAAGGGAAGGGAACGGCGAAGATCACCTCCACATCCGCTGGCCAGTCACCGGTACTGAATTCGCTGATAAACGATTCTGCTTCGGCGAGCGTTAGATTCATCTTCCAGTTTCCAGCTGCAATTTTTCGGCCCATTGCAAAGAGTTGTTTTACAAAATTCTGCACGAAGTAAGGTGTTGTCCATCACCTGCCCAAATTATCGGCGCAGAAATTTAGCCATTTGATAATTTGTACATTTGTCGGGATCAAACCAATCATCGCATGCGCTATTTGTTCCTTGTGATCAATTTGCTCCTGGTCCACTTGCTGAGTGCACAGGAGGACACCCTCCAAAGTGTTAACTTGGATGCCATTACGGTCCAGGAATCCCGGCTTGAATTTCCCTTGAATCAGACCATGCACGCGATTACACGTATCAATGGGGATGTGATCCGTAAAATGAACGTTCAGTCCATCCAGCAAGTCCTGCAATATGCCGGAGGTGTGGACTTGCGGCAACAGGGTGTGCATGGCATTCAGGGTGATGTAAGCATTCGCGGAGGGACATTTGACCAGGTGTTGGTATTGCTTGATGGCATCCCTCTGAATGACCCCCAGACCGGTCATCACTTGCTGAATCTTCCCGTTCCCCTGGAATGGATCGATCACATTGAAATCCTCAAAGGACCCGCCGCCCGCCGGTATGGCCCCAATGCGTTCACGGGTGCCATTCAAATCATCACCCGGGAAGATGTTCCCCGTACATTGAATCTGGGTGTTATGGGAGGTGCCTATGGGACTGGAGAGGCATCGGCTTCTGTCGCCTTGCCTGGAGACAAGATGAATCAATGGATTTCGTTCTCTCGCGGATGGAGTGAGGGCTACCGGCACAATACCGATTACAACCTGACGAATCTATATTACAAAGGACGTGCACAACTGGATCGGCACTCCATCGAATTTCTGGCGGCGCATTCCGACCGATCATTTGGCGCCAATGGATTTTATGCAAGCCCGGATTTTACCGAGCAATTTGAATCCATACAAACGAGTATTGTCGGAGTCAAAGCAAATTTGGTTCAGAACAGGTGGCTGTGGAAGCCGCAATTGTCCTGGCGTAGAAACCAGGATGAATACATATTCGTTCGCAGCAATCCATCCTTGTACCGGAACTTGCATATCAGCCAGGTGATGACTGCCGAATTCAACGGCACCGGCGCTTACCGTTGGGGACAACTGGGAGCAGGCGTTGCCCTGCAGGGCGCCTCCCTTCACTCAAATAATTTGGGATCCCGGCAGCGGACGATTACCTCCGGTTACCTGGAATATCGTTCCGAGTGGTGGAATAAACTCATCCTGAACGGAGGGCTTTCTGCTCATTATTATTCGGATTGGGGACTCCGGCTATTCCCCGGGATGGATGCCGGCTGGCAGCTGGGAAACCACTTCCGTTTGTTTGGAACGATTGGGTCCACCTGGAGAGCACCTACCTTTACCGATCTCTATTACGAAGACCAGGCCAATGTAGGCAATCCGGATCTGCAACCGGAATCGGCATTGACCTATGAAGGTGGCTTGTACTGGATGCCGAGTCACACATCGTTACGGGTAGGTTACTTTGTACGGGATGGCAAGGACCTCATTGATTGGACCAAACCGGAATCCAGCGCTCCCTGGCATCCGGATAATCTGGGATCCGTTACCTACCGCGGTTGGGAGCTGGAATACCAATGGTGGTCCACCCTACCCTGGCTGAACTACTTCTATTCCAGCTACAATTACATATCCGGAACCAATCATGTGCCTGAAGGGCAATTTTCGCGTTATGCCCTGGACCATCTCCGGCATCAGGTTCAGTTTCAAATGCAATTTCAGTTTGGCCGTCGTTGGAATGCCACCTGGAGTTATCGTTATCTGGACCGGGTGAATCTCGATGATTATCAACTGGTGGATGTTCGTGCAGGAATGCAGTGGGACCGATTCGAGTGGTATTTGCAACTAGACAACCTTTTTAACACGAGTTACACGGAAACCAATTTGGTCCCCATGCCCGGCCGTTGGTTGCAGGCGGGGTTGCGTTTTCACCTGCCCTACCGATAGGTGGATATAACGCCAACAAATTAACTGCAATCCATCGTTTATACCATCTGCCGGTCCTGGCACAAATTTGTATTTTACCCGGAGAAATGATCACGGATGAATAACATGCCATACATAGACAGGGATGTAAGTTGGCTCTCTTTCAATTATCGGGTATTGCAAGAGGCGAAAGATCCGTCGGTCCCCTTGTTGGAAAGGGTGAAATTTTTAGCCATTTATTCTTCAAATCTCGACGAGTTTTTCCGAATTCGCATTGCCAATCACCGGAACTTGCTTCGCGTCGGAAAAAAGACCATGCGTAAACTCGACTATGCCCCAGCCATAATCCTGAATAACATCCTCAAGATCGTTACCAAACAGCAGGAGGAATTCAGTTACATCTTTGAGAATCAAATCGTTCCGCTGCTTCAGGAAAACAGGATATTCCTTCTACGCGGGTATGAGCTAAATCCCGAACAAAGGGATTTTATCGATACTTACTTTGAAAACAATCTCCTTCCTTTCGTACAGCCGGTATTGTTGGTTAAAAACAAGATCCGGCCCTTTCTGAACAATGCAGCGTTGTATTTGGTGCTACATCTGAGAGAATTGGAAAATCCCAATTCACCGCCCGAATATGCCATCATTAAGATCCCTTCAGATCATATCCCCAGATTCATCGGTTTGCCAAGTTCCCGGCCGGAACGACATGACCTGATCATTCTGGATGATGTGGTTCGCCATTCTGTCCAGTGGTTATTCCCCGGTTACGAGATCATCGATTCGTATTCCATCAAACTGACCCGGGATGCGGAACTTTATATTGATGACGAGTTTTCCGGAGATCTAATCCAGAAAATCCGCCGAAGTCTGACCAAGCGAAGTGTAGGTCCGGCCAGCCGGTTGGTTTATGACCGGGAAATGCCGGATAAGGTATTGCATTTTCTGATGAATGTCTTTGAGCTGGCCGAAGAAGACCTGATGCCGGAAGGACGTTACCACAACAACAGTGATTTCTTCAAATTTCCCAATTTTGATAAGATCCATTTAAAGGAAATTCCCCTCCCTCCTTTACAACACCCCCTGGAGAAAGAGTCCGATTTTTTTGCGGCCATCAAGCAATCGGATCACATGGTACATATGCCCTACCAGTCGTATGAGTCTGTTATCCTGTTTTTTGAAAAGGCGGCACAGGATCCGCAGGTCACTCACATCAAGATTATCCAATACCGGGTTGCCCAAGTTTCAAGGATTATGAATGCATTGATTCAGGCCGTGGAAGCCGGAAAACACGTTAGTGCTTTCATTGAGGTAAAAGCCCGGTTTGATGAGCAAGCCAATATTGAATGGGGTGAAAAACTGGAAAAAGCCGGCGTCAACGTCCATTACAGCTTTCCTGGTCTTAAGGTCCATTCCAAGGTAGCCCTGGTTCGTCGGATCGAACCCCGGGGGCCCTTCATCTATACCTATTTCAGCACCGGAAACTTCCATGAAGGTACGGCCAGGATTTACAGCGATTTTGGCTTATTCACTGGCGATCGCCGGTTGACCCGGGAAGCGGCACGCCTCTTTTCCTACCTGGAAACCGTAAAGCGTCCCCGCACTCCCTTCCGGCATATCCTGGTGGGCCAGTTTGGCCTCAGAGAAAAACTGGAGGATTACATTCGATTTGAGATTGAACAAGCCAAAGCAGGTAAAGCCTCTTACATCCTTCTGAAGTTAAATTCACTGCAGGATACGGACATGATTCAGTTACTCTACGAAGCGAGCCAGGCAGGAGTTAAGATCAAACTGATCATCCGTGGCATCTGTTCCCTGGTTCCCGGGGTTCGCGGCTACAGTGAAAACATCGAATGCATCAGCATCGTGGACCGGTTTCTGGAACATGCCAGGGTATATGTATTTCATCATGGAGGCAAAGAACTCATGTATCTGGGTTCGGCGGACTGGATGACCCGCAATCTGAGTCATCGCATCGAAACAGCGATTCCCATTTACAATGCTTCGATCAAAAAGACCATCCACGACCTGCTGCAAATCCAGTTAAACGACAATGTGAAAGCTCGACTGATCCGGCACAAGCTCAACAATCAATACAAGCGGGATGGCAGTGATCTGGCGATCCGGTCCCAGACTGAAACATACTATTATTTCAAGCGATTGCAAGACGAACTCTAATGGAAGGATTATTTCAGATCAGTCCGGTTGACGGCCGGTATGTAGGTAAGACCAAAGCGTTGCAACTTTTTTTTTCTGAATTCGGGCTTATCCGGTACCGGGTACAGGTTGAAATCGAATACCTGATCGCCCTCGTTAACGTCCTTCCCAACTTACCGGATTTCAGTGAAGTACAGGTGGAACGGCTAAACAAGTTGGTTTCAGGTTTTTCAGAAAAGGATGCCATCTGGATCAAAGAGAAAGAAAAAGTGACCAACCACGATGTGAAAGCGGTAGAGTACTGGATCAAAGAGCAAATGACATCGCCGGAATGGCAACCGTATCTTGAGTTTGTTCATTTCGGCCTTACTTCCCAGGACATTAATAATACCGCTACGCCGATGTTGTTGCGCGACGCCTTGCATCAGGTGGTCCTGCCTTTGCTACGTGAAGTGATTGATCTGGTTGACGAGCGGGCGGAGGCAATGCGGTCGGTTCCTATGCTGGCGCGTACCCACGGTCAGCCGGCATCTCCAACCACCATGGGTAAAGAGTGGAAAGTATTCGCTACCCGCCTGGATTCCGTCTTTCAGGATCTGCATGCGTTTGCATTCAATGGAAAGTTCGGCGGGGCAACCGGTAACTTTAACGCGCACCTCGTGGCCTATCCGGACATCGATTGGTTCGATTTTGCCAATGTGTTTTTACGAGAACGGTTGCAATTAAACCGCTCAATTTTCACTACTCAGATTGATCATTACGATAACCTCGCTGGATTGTTCCATGCCTGGATCCGGCTGAATACAATATGGGTCGATTTTTGCCGGGACATCTGGACGTATGTTTCCATGGAATATTTCCGGCAGAAAGCCGTAAAAAATGAGGTGGGGTCTTCAGCCATGCCGCACAAAGTCAACCCGATTGATTTTGAAAATGCGGAAGGCAATCTGGGTATGGCCAACGCAATCCTTGGATTTTTGGCGGAAAAACTGCCCGTCTCCCGTCTGCAGAGAGACCTGACCGACAGTACGGTATTACGTAATATTGGTGTCCCCATGGCACATATTGTAATTGCGCTACAATCCATCCGGAAAGGCATTTCGAAACTGCAGTTAAATGAGCAGGCCCTGTCCCGGGATTTAAATTCGAACTGGGCTGTTCTTGCAGAGGCCATTCAAACCATCCTTCGGCGTGAAGGGGTAGAGCAACCTTACGAGAAATTGAAAGATCTAACGCGGGGCCAAACACAAATTACGCAGGAAGTGCTGCATCAATTTATTGACGGCCTGGATGTTGATGAAACGGTAAAATGGGAGATGAAACACCTCACACCCTCCGGTTACGTTGGGGGGTGGGACCATCGATCGGCTTAGGTTCTTTTACCGGGGCGTCTGGCCAACTTTTTGATCCAGGACTGGCTGAAGTATAGAAAAAACAAAGTGGCCGACATACTGATCGCCACTGAAAACCAGGTCTGGTACTGATTGATCTGTCCCGTTAGTTGATCGGAGTCAAGTCCCATCAGGGTATCAGAAAAATTGACCCAACCCGTAAAACGTAATACTAATAGTACGACGGTAAACAGAGCCCATACCCCAAGGATCCAGCGAATGCCATTAATCATCCGGTTGACCCGGGGAGATATCTGCGCAAGAATGCGGGATTCAAGCCCGTGCGGGGCCGGTTGGACCGAAAACTGGGAAAGCATCCGGTGAACGGCCTGCATAGCATCCACTTCTTTGCGAAAGGTTGGATCAGAACTCATCCGGGCGTCAAATTCCTTTTTTTCAATCGCGGTCAAAGTATCGTCAAGATACTTGCTGATTAATTGATCATCCATAAAGCAAATCAATTTGTCCATGAACGGAAGCTTCCAAAATGGTTTTTAAATGTTTCCGACCCCTGTGAAGCTTGACTTTGATGTTTGATTCGGTATCTCCGGTAATCTCACCAATTTCACGGATCGAAAGTTCTTTGAAATAAAACAGTGTGAGGGTTTCACGTTCTTCGATCGGCAATTTTTGCATGCAACGCTCCAATTGTTCCCTTTGCTGTTTTTGTAACAGCGGCTTTTCGCTGTTGTCCTCGTGTGGTTGTTGAGCCAATTCCGTCTGGTCCAGGCTTTTAACGCGGGACCGGTTGGTCTTACGTAATTTATTGATGCTGGTATTTCGTGCTATGGTATACATCCAGGTGGTCAGACGTGATCGGCCATCAAATTTATCCATCGACTGAATGACTTGTAAGAAGGTATCCTGGGTCGCTTCTTCGGCCAGCATTTCATTGGTCAGGATGCGTAGGCACAGGGTATATACGTAATTCTGATGCAATCGCACAAAATCACGGATGATCTGTTCATCGCGACGAATAATACCTTCGATGACTTGCTGTTCTGTCGACATTTCTGCTTTATCGGACACCGGATGTGACTAGGAGGTTACACCCGATTGGAACTTTATCGCCCGTCCTCAATAATATACTCGTTTTTGAGTAAACCATTAATTTTGATGTGCCCATTGCCGGGGAAAATGCATGGAGTCAAAAAAATTTGTTCCAGGTTGTAACCCATTGCCTGCTTCATTTGTCATAGCCTTGAAACATAAAAATTCATAGCATCATGGGAGAAATAATTGGATTGGTCGCTGTCGTGGGATTTTGGTCAACGGTGATTACCTTCATCTACACCTATTTTTACACGAGACACCGTGAGCGGATGGCCGGTATTGATGTACCACCCTCTTCGCCCAGGAAATTCATGGCCTTGCGGTGGGGACTCTTACTGATCGGGATCGGTACCGGAGTCTTTGCGGGTGCGTTAATGGAACGCGTACTACATTTCCCAGAGGTTTTTACAACCGTTTTTACCACTTGTGTGGGAGGTGGATTGGCGCTATTGATCTACTTTAAGCGCGTTGAAAATGTGCCGGAAAGCGAAACCGTTTAGCCAATAGGACGCTCTTGCTCATGCCGCGCGGATAATCAAACGCACATTTTATCGGTCGTTGGTTGGATTTCATCCATTTAACCGGATTCATACATCGAAGAGATTCATTAAATCCGGAGGCTAACATGTACTTTAGGAAATCCAAAATGAATGACCATGAATCGATTCGCTACTGCTTTTTTACTTTTCCTCTCTTTTTTCTACTCCTTTGCCGTTTCCGGCCAGATTTTGGAAGGAACCTATAAAGGCCAGTTGACGCTTCCAGGCACCAAATTGGATGTGGTCCTGACGATAACAAAGCCAAATGATTGGAAAATTGATTTTCAGGTTCCCCAACAGACCGATCAGTCATTCCCTGCCACAGAAGTCCGGGTTTCAGACGATTCGGTTCGGTTTAAAGTGCCGGGAATTCCGGGCGATGTGCATTATGCCGGATTAATCGTTAATCCGTCCTCCTTTGCCGGTACTTTCTATCAGGGAGGCAGGGCGCTTGCCTTAACCTTCGAACTCGAAGGAAACCAGGCCAGCCAGGTTGACACCAGTGGGTGGCACCATTATCTGGATTCTGTCCGACAACTATTTGAAGTGCCCGGGTACGGCATAGCCATTTATTACGATGGAAAAATAATTTATACCGATGGAATTGGTTACCTGAATGTTGATCACAAAGCTCGTGTCAACGCGAAAACCCTTTTCGCCATCGGCTCTACCACCAAAGCATTCACGGCCACGGGCAATGCACTGCTGGTTGCTGATGGCAAGTTGGATTGGACCAAACCGGTGAGGGACTACCTGCCCGGATTTGCCATGCACGATGAGTTTGCCAGCGAGGAGATGACGGCCGAAGATTTACTCTGTCATCGCTCCGGACTACCCAGACACGATTTGCTATGGTACGGTAGTGGCTTTACGCGAGAGGAATTATTTCAGAAGTTAAAGTACCTGGAACCAAGTGCGCCTTTCCGGACCACTTTTCAGTATCAGAACCTGATGTTTATGACGGCAGGGCTACTGACGGAAAAATTGTCCGGACAGCGTTGGGAAGACTTCACCAGGTCTCGCCTATTCACCCCACTCGGTATGGATCAGACCAATTTTTCGGTTAAAGAAATGGAACAGAATCCCCTGGCCAGTAAACCCTGCCGGTGGACGAAATCCGGGGTCATCGAAATCCCCTACCGTAACATCGATGCCATTGGCCCGGCCGGATCAATCAACAGTTCGGCGGAAGACATGGTCAAATGGGTGGCGTTCAATCTGAATAAGGGCAAAGTCGGCGATCACCAGTTATTACCGGCAGATCAAATCAATTACATCCAGAAACCACATATGGCCGGCGCGACCATATTCGATAAACCGGGAACCTCTGAAGCTTCGTATGGCCTGGGTTGGTCAATTCTCTATTACCAAAATCTCAAGATCGTATCCCATGGCGGCAATATTGATGGATTTACGGCCCACGTACACCTGGTCCCGGATAAAGGCTTTGGTATGGTGGTGCTTGCAAATCTGAATGGGACTCCCTTGCCTTCCGCATTGAGTTTCCAAATGATGGATAAAGTCCTTGGGATCGATGGGGAAGACTGGATCCAGACTGGGGTGGACCGGTGGAAACAGATCACCGGCCGCGGGCCTGAGGCAGATAAAGAGAAAGAAGAAAAGAAAGAAGAGACCAAACCATTTATGCCTGTGCGTGAACTTAGTGCCTATGCGGGTACGTATGAAAATCCTGCCTACGGACAAGCGCAAGTATCGATAATTGGGGGTAAAATGCACTTTAAATACCATTTCATGGATTTGGATTTGACGCCCGATGACGTTGACCTTTTTAGCGGACAGGATGAAGAATTGGGCGTAGGAATCAAAGCTAAATTCGATGCCGGCCTGGGTAATTACGTTGATCAACTCTTGCTACCACTGGAACCGGCAGTCGATCCGATTGTCTTTACCCGTATTGCCTCCGAACAGTGGTCTCGTCCGGAATATTTAAAGCAATTCATGGGCACCTATGATGTGAATGGCCTGATGATCGAAATCCTTTATGAAGACGGGAAATTGAAAATGAAACCGA
>JAGQXC010000425.1 GCA_020436785.1 Saprospiraceae bacterium
AGCAGGAATGCCCACCAGGTCACCGGTTCTGCCGTAGAAGGATCCAGGCTGTCCAGGTCATCTCCGAAAAAATACATGCCTACGACCGGGGTTACATTATTCACAAAGTGCATTATAATAGGCACCCACAAGTTTCTCGTCCACAAAAAGGCATAACCGAGCAATGCCCCCAGCACTACGCGGGGTAAAAATCCCTCGAACTGAAAATGCAATGCGCTGAACAGGATAGCGGTCAACCACACTGCCCAGGCATTGCGACCCACCCAGGTATAGGATTCCTGCTGAATGATGCCCCGGAAAAATAGTTCCTCCGCAATACCGGGCAGTAACCCAATGATGATCGCGTTGAAGATAAAGTCTCCGGTGGAAGTCATGTTCAGGATCTGTTTGAGGACCTCTGCGGTTGAATCCTCCATTTGCCCGGCCCAGTCGGGTAGCGGGATCAGGTTATTGATTTCATAGGATTTCTGTACCAGCGGATAGGCAATAAACAATAAGGCAATGCCTGCCAGTACGTGCCACCAGACCGGCGCCCGGGCGATCGCCAGTTGTTCAGCCCACTCCCGCTTGCTGTAAATGATCGCAAAGATGATCGGCGGCAATAAAAAGAGAAAGATGTGATTAAGCAACGCCATGACCCTTAACAGTCCGGTATCGCTGCTGCCCATGCCACTCATGAAATCGTTGAGATCCATGCCCCACGCCATGCCCGCGATCACCGTTGCGACGGCGCCAAGCAACAGGCATCCGAGGACGATGCCGGCAAACAGGGCAATGCGTAATAATTTATCCCCCATGCATCATTAATTTATTAAGGAGCTGCTTTTTCAGTCCAGGCCACCTAAAAACGGATCTCACGGACCTTTCATAGGGACAAGATACCGAATTGAGTGCAAGCATCCATCATTCCGGGCAGACCGTCCAGCAAAACACCGGGAGCAACTTTTGTAAGAGGAAGATTGAACCATTGAAAATCCTACCTTTGTTACCCAAGAAATACTTCGAATATGATTCATCGGGAAGGCAATCGCCTATTAATCATCGCCGGTTTACTATTGGCAGGCATCGTTGCGGCAGGTTGGGTTTACTGGCCGGCGGGTGCCTGGCTGGTCTCGATTGTCTGTGCCGGACTGGCGATCTTTCTGTTGTATTTCTTTCGCAATCCTGTCCGCAGTTTGCTCACCCCTTCCGCAGAGCTTGTGTATGCACCGGCGGATGGCAAAGTGGTGGTGATCGAAGAAACCACCGATCCGGAGTATTTCAAAGACCGCCGTTTGCAGGTATCGATTTTCATGTCACCACTCAATGTCCACGTCAATCGCAATCCGGTCAGCGGTACCGTATGTTATCAGAAATACCACCGGGGTAAATACATGCCGGCCTGGAATCCCAAGTCTTCTCTCGAAAACGAACGGACCATGATCGTTTACCAGGCGGAGCAGCATCAGGTGGGAATGCGGCAGATTGCCGGCGCCATGGCCCGGCGGATCGTCTGCTACCTGAAGGAAGGTCAGCAGGTGACCCAGGGCGCCGACATGGGTTTCATCAAGTTTGGCTCCCGCGTGGACTTGTTACTGCCGGTGGATGCCGAAATCAAAGTCGCGATCGGTGATGTGGTGAAAGGAAATGTGACGGTCATCGCAAAGATCTGAGGAAGGCCTTGCCCTGACTACTAACCTGTCATTTCGAGCGGAGGACGAAGCATGAGGACGCAGCCGAGGAATCTCTGGACTTATTACTTCCAATGGGATCTCTCCGCTCCCTGCGGTCGGTCGAGATGACATAGGAGTTGGTTGGATCTTTACTACTAACCTGTCATTTCGAGCGTAAGACGAGGTACGAGGACACAGCCGAGAAATCTCTGGACATTTATAGTGTGAATGGGATTTCTCCGCTTCGGTCGAAATGACATTTTGGTTTATGGTAGATGCTTTACCCGCAGCTGTCAT
>JAGQXC010000426.1 GCA_020436785.1 Saprospiraceae bacterium
GAATGAATCATCTGGATGAATAGACGGATGAATTGGATCAATAGGATGCCCAATAGGCCATTGATAATGACCATGAGCAAACCGGCGCCCCACAGGCCCAGCTTACGGATGGCCAGGCTGTCACCAATGGCGGAAGCATTACCTGCGAACCGGTTGATGATGACCCAGGCATTCAGATGTTCCGCTTCTGCACCCAGGATGTAGTCCACCAGGATCATGATGCACAAGCAGGCAATACCGGCTATCAGATAAATTGCAAACGGATGATTGAATAATAATTTCATAATGCTTTGATTTTTTTGTTCACCACAAATTTGCTACGATCGGCAAATCAAAGCATTAACATAGGTTAAGGAAACCCCATTAGCCGGATTTTGAGGCCAATTGATTCCGTATCCGGCTCAATTGAATGGGTGTGATGCCCAGGTAGGAGGCAATATGGTATTGGGGAATTAGTTTTTCCAAATCCGGATAAGTCTTCCGGAAGATGAGATAATTGGTCGTTGCATCGTTGGTTACCATCCGGATATCATGGGATTCTTTTTTGATCCATTCCTGCTCCAGGATGGACAGCATCAGGGTTTCCAGACATCGGTGCCTGGCAAACAACATCCGAAATTGTGGATACGAAAAGCGCAGCAATCGGCAAGGCGTCAGGGCTTGAAAAGAAAGGGCGCACGGTGACCGGGATAGTAATGCGGTAAGGGGAGTCGGAAACATCCCCGGAACGAAAAAGGTTTTATTGTACTCATTGCCGTCCTTGTTAAAGAATACCCGGATCACTCCTTCCAAAAGCAGGTACCCATGGTGAACCGGTGACCCTTCCTGGATCAAAAATTCATGTTTACCCAATTCTTTTGGTTGCAATAGTTTTTTAAAATCCAACCATGCGTCCTGATCGATCGGACTGATATTATGCAAATATCTTCTGAATTGGTCCACAACCTTTTTTCTTCATCACTTTAAAGCCAGGAGCATCATTTCACTGAAGGTAACGAATATCTGTGGAGGTTCCACCTGATTAATTCCAATCGATACCGAACTGTTCTTTGAGATAAGGACCAAGAGGGCTCAACCCAATGGATTTCCGGCGATCGTCAACTTTCCCGGGATCCGCAATGGGATAGGGCAAACGAATTTGATTTTCAAATTTTATTTGGGTCCCATAGCATTGTTTTTTCCCATCTTCGACAAGCAATCGGTCCCGCATTTTTGCGTAGCGGAGGGGCTGTGCTTCCCCTGCGAAGAAGGCTTCTTCAAGCATCGGAAAATAGTTTGCCCGTACGTCTTATGCGTGATGGTTTCATTGCAAATATTCCTCCACGGGCACATAATTAAATTCCGGACCATCTTCAAATAAATGCCTTAAAATGCGGGTATGAGAAGAGCCGATAATCAATAAAAGCCGGTCGTTTGGAGTACGGGGCAATGCCAGAATGTTGGCGTATATCCTGAAATTCCTCCGGTAATCTTTGGTGACCAGGTCAGCGCCTAGGTAGGTATCACCGGCACCTATTTCAATCCAGCCACTCAGTTTTTGCTGATCGTTCGCCAGAATGATGGAGTCTGAATTAAGATAAGCATAATATTCAGGTAACGACATGGTCGTTTTAAGCGAATCCATTTCATAATAAAAATGATCAAACCGGTCATTGATGTCCTTCAGTTTTGGCCCTTTTCCAGTTTGATAGGCATAACCTTCCCAATCATCAATTTCTACCTCCAGATCAAGTGGTGATTGCGCATCCACCGCATAAATATGTTCATGATCAAGTTCCGCAGCCAGCCTGAATCCAATTTGCATGGATTCATAATGGCTCAAAGTGTACTTGCCCTGGCGGTAAGCCTGGTACAGGCTGTCGAGATAATCCTGGGAAATCACCGGATATTCCACTAATATTTTTGTGGGGTGGTATTGTTTGAGCTGGGCGCGTAGTTGGGCCAGTTCTTGCTGTGTTTCAGGTGCCTCCGGGTCTATGTCAAATTTTCGTTTATAGGGATCTACATTGGCCACGAAATGAAAGGTGCCAAGAATGGCAATGGTTGATACCGGAAGATCAAGGTCAATGACGGGGGTAGAAGGATGGATGATTGTTTTTTGCGAATTGGAGTCTGCCTGGGTACAACTGGATAACAACGTGAAAGCCAGAATGCAAAAATTTGACCAGAAAAAATGCTTCTTGAATTGACCATTCATGTTTTTAGCAGTTTAATATTTGTTTTTTCAGACAAACAATATTTCATCCTAAATTCCGGAATAAACAATTCTTTCTTCTGAAGGCGGCCCAAACAGGGATGCATCAGGCGGTCAGGCCGGGTCATCGGATCCATTCAATTAAATTATAAACTTGCCGCGGGAATGAGGGCAGCTTGTTACCTGCCGGGCGATTTCTGGGATGAAATCATCAAACGGTGGGATCCTATCGATTTATTAACCGGAAGCCCGGATTTATCCGTTATTCAGTGCCAAAAAGGAAAAGGGGTGGTATCACTCAGTTACCGGACGGTTTTGCCTTTGATCAATAGGCTGGAACGGATGGACGCATTTTTTAAATGCAGGAATTCTTTACGGACCGGATCCGCGGTATATTGCTCGAGGGATGTTTCATC
>JAGQXC010000427.1 GCA_020436785.1 Saprospiraceae bacterium
CTGCTTCGAGGACAGCAGCCCGTACCTCGGCAACCGTGCCTGGTTGACGTTCTTCAAATACCTGATGAATGTAGGTTCCCATGATCACCCCGTCGTCGGTCGCAATGCCGAAAAGGGCAATAAATCCAACCCATACCGCCACGCTGAGATTAATCGGATGGATCTGAAACAATGTCCGCATGGAGGTATCTGCAATGGAGAAATTAAGAAACCAATCCTGCCCGTAAAGCCAGATGAGGATAAAACCACCGGCAAAGGCTACAAAGACGCCGGAGAAGTGAATGGATGAAGCGATGATGGTCTTAAATTGGAAGTAGAGCAATAAGAAAATAAGCACCAAACATAAGGGTATGACAATGGCAAGTCGCTTGACAGCCCGGATCTGATTCTCATAGGTCCCTGAGAATTTATAACGCACACCGGCAGGTACGGTCAATGCTCCGGACTGGATCCGGTCGGCGATGACCCGCTGAGCTTCTTCTACCACATCTACTTCCGCATGACCTTCCTTTTTATCAAAAAGCACATAGCCTACCAGGAAAGTCTCCTCGCTTTTGATGACCTGGGGTCCCGGCAGATATTCAACGTGAATCAGATCACCCAACGGGATCTGAGCACCTACAGGGGTGGGTATAAGCATGTTTTTAATGCGTTCGGGATTGTCGCGTAATTCGCGGGGATAACGGACGCGCACCCCGTATCGTTCCCTGCCTTCAACCGTAGTTGTCAGGGACATACCTCCGATCGCACCCTGAATGAATGTCTGCACATCTTCAATATTCATTCCATAACGAGCCGCGGCATCCCGGTCAATCCGCAAATGCAGGTAGGGCTTGCCCACGATCCGGTCGGCAAAAACCGCTTCCGCTTTGACGCCGGGAACCTCTTTTAGGATGGATTCGAGCCGGATGCCAAAGTCCTGGATGGTCTGCAGATCCGGGCCATAGACCTTTATGCCCATCGGAGCACGCATGCCAGTCTGCAACATGACCAGTCGTGTTTCGATGGGTTGCAGTTTGGGCGCCGAAGTGACGCCGGGCAATTTGGTTACCCGTACGATCTCGTTCCAAATGTCATCCGGCGAATGGATTTCCGGTCGCCAGTTGCGAAAATATTGGCCATTCTTATCCGGAATCAAACCGTCGCTACCCAGCCCGCTGGCAAGGATCTCGGCCTGACTCATGGTATCGCCATTCTGCAAAATGTATCGATCCTTGCCATCCACTTTGAAGGTGATCCTTTTACCATTCTCATCGATGATGAATTCCGGCTTGTAATTGATCACGTTTTCGAACATGAAGATGGGCGCCGGATCCAAGGCCGTTTCTGCCCGGCCGGCTTTACCCACGGCGAGATCTACTTCAGGGATATTTGCCAGTAACATATCCAGTTGACCAACGGTTGTCCGGTTGGACTCCACCCCGGAATGAGGCATCGCCGTGGGCATCAGCAAAAAGCTTCCTTCATCCAGACTGGGCATGAATTCTTTTCCCAATCCCGGGAATCGTTGATCCATGGATGCCCAGAATTCGGTCGAATCGGCTGCAATTCCAATACGATCCATTCCCCTGGCGAGAACACCCATGGTACGTTTCCAGCCGAGCCAGATGGTCGTACCAAGAAGAATGGTAAAGATTGGTAAAATGAGGAATAGTGCCTTATTCCTCAAACACCATTTCAGGATGGGCTCATAATAATAGACCATGGACCAGAGTAGTGTGAGGATGGTACCGATCAGCAAGACAACAAATATAAAATTCGTGCCTACGGTTTGCTGATGACCCAGAGGCACCCATTCTTTGGCTAAAAGAAACGCTGCCGTCAAGACCAGAATCCCTATTTGGATAACGCGGGGAAATTGTTGTCGATGTTGCGGCCAATTTGGCTCAAAAAATTGGTTGGCACCCAACAAACAAAGCGTAATGGCCAACCAATGCCCGGAATAGATCGTCAATAAAATACCCAGAGCAACCAGAATCACGGCCCAAATTCGTTTGGTGCGTTTGCGGTCTGTATGCAGTGAAAAGATCAGGTGAGCCAAGGCAGGCAATAGGACAATACCCAGGACGAAGGAACCGCCCAGGGCAATGGTTTTCGTAAAGGCCAGGGGTTTAAACAATTTGCCTTCGGCCGCCTGCATGGCAAAAACGGGTAAAAAACTGACCAGTGTCGTGGCCAACGCCGTAAAGATGGCTGAAGACACTTCACTTGTTGCGTGGAAGATGGTCTCTTGCAGCTTTTTGCCGCGGATGTTCCTGTTCTCCGGCATCTCCAGGTGCCGGACGATATTCTCCACGAAGACAATTCCTACATCTACCATGACCCCAATGGCGATGGCAATACCGGACAATGCCACAATATTGGCATCCACACCGGCATACCTCATCACGATGAAAGTCATCAGGACAGCCACAGGTAACAGGCTGGAAATGAGGATGGATGCACGCAAATTCAGCACCAAAACCATGACCACAATGATGGTGATGAGGATCTCGTCCGAGAGAGCCCGCTCCAGCGTACCAATCGTCTCGTGGATGAGTTGGGTCCGGTCGTAAAAGGGAACAATGGTCAAATGGGATGTCCGGCCATCGGAAAGGGTTTTTGTTGGCAGGCCCGGATTGATTTCTTCGATCTTGTCCTTAACCCCGTTAATTACAGCCAGCGGGTTGGCCCCAAAGCGGGCGACCACGACACCACCCACCACTTCAGCGCCGTCTTTGTCCAGGATCCCTCGCCGGGTGGCCGGACCAATCGATACCTGAGCGACATCGCCGATGCGGATGGGTACATTGTTATGGACGGCAACTACGGCCTTCTGCAGGTCTTCCACCGAATGGACGTATCCCAGACCACGTACCAGGTATTCGGCTTGATTCATTTCTATGGTCTGGGCACCGGCATCCCGGTTGGAGTTTCGCGCAGCCTGCATGACCGCGGTAAAAGGAATGCCATACGATTGCAGGGCATTGGGATTCACATCTATTTGATATTCTTTGACGAATCCCCCGACTGATGCCACTTCGGATACGCCTTCGACGGCATTCAGTGCGTATTTAACCTGGAAGTCCTGGATCGTCCGAATTTCCGGCAGATCCCATCCACCGGTTGGATTGCCCTGGTCATCACGTCCTTCGAGGGTATACCAGAACACCTGGCCCAGCGCCGTTGCATCGGGTCCTAACGTCGGCTGTACTTCCGGCGGCAATAAACCATTCGGCAGGGAATTTAGCTTCTCCAGGATGCGCGACCGGGACCAGTAAAATTCCACATCCTCATCAAAAATGACGTAGATGCTGGAAAATCCGAACATGGAATTGCAGCGGATGGATTTGACGCCAGGTATACCCAACAGGGATGTACTCAACGGGTAGGTAATCTGATCCTCCACATCCTGGGGGGAACGACCCATCCATTCGGTAAATACGATTTGTTGATTTTCACCCAGGTCGGGAATGGCATCGACCGGGACGGGATCGGAGGGTAACGGCAAATTCCAGGAGAAAGGCGCCGTAATGAGCCCCCAGACCGTAAAGACAATGAGCAAGACAAAGGTTGCCAACTTATTTTCCAGGAAAAACCGGATGATCGGTTTGAGCATAATGTTTCATTTCGCGATCATTAATTATTTGAAGAATCAGGTGCATGGCAATGCACCCAAACAGAACCCTCTCAGAGCTCTATCTTACGAAATGAATGCTAACACAAAAGCGAAGCGAAGCGGATGGTTCGGTCCAGATCCAGCCAGGGAGGGCCATGTGTGGGAATATTGGACTGGGACTCTTTAAAGATCAACCGACTCCAGTTCACTTCCCAGGCAGGAAGGATGGCGAAAGTAAGGTGATGGATGTCTGTCAAGCCGGTCACTTGTTGGGCGCCGGCATTGGTTTGGTCGAAATAGAGTTGGTGGGTTTTTTGATCACAGCATTTAGGCCGGGAAATTCCATCGACCGCAGCAGAACACTTGGCGATTTGTTTTTCCATCCCGCATCCATTGGCTTTACCCCAAATCTTGAAGTCTACCAGGTGATGCTGACAAAAATGCATATCCACGGTAACACCCAGGCTGACGACCAGCATCCACAGAGCCATAAACCCTGAGAGAAA
>JAGQXC010000428.1 GCA_020436785.1 Saprospiraceae bacterium
CAGGGAAAATTCCCGGCAGGGCGTACACCTTACTTTTGTACCATCTGACAGCCGGGATGTCCTGAAGTATGCACTGGAGCGAAGACCGGGGGATTCGGCGGAATGGACGGTAATTCAGGATTACCTCCAAGACGAGTTACCCGCTCGTATGTTGGATTCACTGACCCAGCCAGGGAAGGACTACAGTTACCGGTTAAGAGCCATCGATGATGCCGGTTTGGAATCCGTTTCCCAGGAGTTAACAGGACACCGTTTCGAAACGGGTTATCATCCTGCCGAAATCCAATTTCAAGCCCAAAAACGGCAGGAAGATAGCCGCCATATTGCATTGAGTTGGCAAGCATCGGACCACCGGAATGTGGAGTACGTGATCATCTACCGGTCCATTGGAAGAAAGCCTTTTGAGCGTTTCCGTATGTTATCTGTTGACACCATGCACGTACCGAATGGTAGACTGGAGGGGAAGTACACCGATGCATTGACGGATTGGCATGCGGCAGTTCGCTACAAGATCTTATTACAATATCGCGACGGAAAGTATTCGGACTGGTCACCAACGATCGAGATTCTGCCCTGACCACCAACAAAAAAAGCCACCGGAACGAATCCGATGGCTTATCCTCGAAGTTACCAGATATCCTTATTGATCCCGAGGTTTTTTGGATTCTTCAATTTGTTTCAGGATCTCTTCAATGTCTTTGACCCTGAATTCAATATAATTTAGCTTTTCTTTGGCATCATTCAATTTAGCCATCAATTCGTCGCCAGACAGTTTGGTAACATTTTCATCGGTGGCATTGGGTGCGCCGGCAACAATGGGAAGGTCACGGCGCCATTGGATCAACAACTGCTCAATGGATTCAACTCCTTCATGAGCATCCGAGATACGGTGTACATTGACGGTATCCGAATTGGAGATCAAATTATCCAATACTTTGGTTTGATTGGCTACATGCGCCTGGGCATCAATCACTTTGACGGCATGGTCGCTCAGTTCATTGTATAACCTCAACGCTTCTTTTTTATTGGGATCCAAACTTCCCTGACATTGAAAAATGAGCAGGGTGAATAAAAATAAACTACTGAATTTCAAGAATTTGATTAGCATGGTTTTTCGAATTAACATCATCAATTATTCGTTCAATTTTGCCATTCTCATCAATGATAAAAGTGGTTCTCAGCACTCCATCGTATTCACGGCCGAACAATTTCTTTGGTCCCCAAACGCCATAGGACTGGATGACCTTTTTGTCCTTATCCGCAAGGAGGTGGAATGGCAGTCCAAATTTATTAATAAAATTGGTATGCTTGCGAGTACTGTCAGGACTGACACCCAGGATTTCATACCCGGCTTTTTTCAGCTGTTGCCATCCGTCACGGAGGTTACACGCTTCGTCGGTACAGGTAGGTGTATTGTCCTGAGGATAAAAATACAAGATCAGTTTCCTGCCTGCAAAATCCTTAAGGGAAACGACATCCCCGTTTTCAATCGGTCCTGTGAAATTTGGGGCCGGATCTCCTGCTTTTAGTGCCATATCTATGGTATTTCTTTTGGTTGATCAGGGTGTGGAGAAAGTTTTTTCCCAGACCGTTTTATTTTCTCTATCATCCAGAACAACCAAACGAAAAACATGTTTTCCTGAAGTCAACGGTTTTGAATAACTGCATTCGACGAGATCCTTTTTCTGGTCAAATGTCGCCAGATACCACGCTCCATCAATGGTTACGGTAAAACGAAGACTTTGCGCTTGCCCGGAGGTCACCAGGTTGTCAGTGATTTTAAACTTTATTTCCCGGTTTGGTTGCCAGAGATTGGAGAATTCGACCGGTTCGATGCGGGGTGGTACGGTATCCATACCAACATAAAATTGTCCAAAGTCCCGGACTTTTGTCACCAGTTCTCCATGGTCCCATTCCCCACCCATACTTACTTCACGACCATCTGGGTCGCAATAGATAATGGTTGCTTTATTTCGATCGACCTCCGGCAGATTGGTAGGCTGGATGCCGAGGGTATAGTAACGATGGACAGGATCATGCGGATCATGGAAATCATGAACCCGGGAATAAACTCCTGACGATGGATCATCCAGCGTGTTATACCGAATCGGCGTGCTCGAATACAATAGGTGGGCGGGCAAAGCCACATGGAAGCCGTCCGTATTCCATTCTCTGGCTTGACCCCGGTAAATAAATTGAACATCGGTTTGATCCGGAGGGATCATAACTTTCAATTCACCGGCACGGATCTGGGTATGCAACCTGGCGACGTTGCCAAAAGCATCTCCAACGGCCAGGTCAAGCCGGATGGATTGCCCCGGTTCCACGGCAACCCATCCATCTTGTTTACTACGTCCTGAGAAATGATCCCCAGGCAATTCGTGCAGGCGATGGATGGTCTGACCATTCTGTACCCACTGGCTATAATCTTTGTGTGCATTGAGATAACGGGTTTCACTGAAAGCGAATCGGTCAAAATGCATCGCAAAGCGGGTCACCGAATCGGCCATCAATTGCAAACTGTAAATTCCGTTCTTGTTGGTAGCTCCGTTGGCCAGGTCATACGCTTCAACGCCTAATGCCAGATCAGCATAATCCCAATCGATGGTATCTGGCAAGCGCCCATTGATCACCGGTATCTGTCGGACCAGGTGGGGCCTTTCACCTCTTCGGGTGTAAAGGGCCAAATGGTAAATGCGCGGTTTGGTGCGGTCATCCACCGAGATGCCGAAATGAGCCGGATTGATCGGTTCGGCCGATGCGGAACGGACCTCAAAATGCAAGTGGGCGGCTGAAGAACTTCCGGAATTGCCCAATACTCCTATTTGCTCTCCTTGTTTGACGACAAATGTACCTGCAGGCGGGTACAGGTTTACTTCAAAGGATTGCAGGCGGTATTGTTCCTTGAGGACGTAGGCGTCGATCTCGGGAATAAATTGACGCATATGGCCATAGACCGTTTGGTAACCATTGGAATGCTGTATGTAGAGCGCATTTCCGTAGCCGCCGGCGCCCACACTGATTCTTACGATTTGGCCATCCGCGGCGGCAAGGACCGGGTCCCCGGAACCCGGTGTGGACGGTTTGATGTCCATACCGCTGTGAAAATGCCCGGGACGCAATTCACCGAATGTTCCGGAAAGCCGGATGGGAAAATCGACCGGGGACTGAAAATAATCCTGCGGATATTGACCGGCATCCGGCATGGTCAGGGCTAACCATAATCCCGTTGCAATTAACAACATCCGTCTTTTCATCCGGAGGCGGGTTTTAGAGATCGAATGGATTCCATATAGCGGGCGGCAGCCACCACCGGGGGCAATGATCCGGAACGCACCGCATCCTCCATCGTCTTCCAGTCTTCCCGCATGGATTTATCTTTAAGGATCCACTGTAACAACTGCCGTTTCAGAGATTGTTGAAACCATTCGAGATCCTGTTCTTTACGTCGCGATTGAAACGATCCTTCGGCTTTTCGCTTTGCCAGCAACTCGTGGATATGCATACGCAATTCTGGTATTCCACGGCCCTCCAGGGCAGAAACCAGCAGAACCGGTGTCGGTTGTTCACGGTGAATCAAATGTAAGGCTTGCTCGAATTCATTTAGGGTCTTTCTCGCCAACGGTTCCTGCGCGCCATCCGATTTATTGACCACCACAATGTCGGCCATTTCAACGATGCCTCTTTTCATGCCCTGGAGACGGTCTCCGGCTCCCGGCTGCAAGACCAGAATAAAAAGGTCCGACAGTCCGGCGGCTGCAAATTCCGATTGTCCGACGCCCACAGTCTCAATGTATAAATGATCAAATCCGGCTGCTTCACAGATGGATATGGTCTCCCGGGTATTTGCTCCGACACCACCAAGATGACCCCGTGAAGGGGTAGGACGAATGAACGTCTGGGGTTCACGGACGAGTCGCTCCATCCGGGTTTTATCTCCCAGCAAACTGCCGCGGCTGCGTGATGAAGAAGGATCGATCGCAAGAACGGCAACGGCTTTTCTTTCTGCCCCATCCAGCAGTCCCATTTGCTCAATGAGGGTGCTCTTGCCCGCACCGGGAGCTCCCGAGACGGCCAATCGCAAGCTGGGGTGGGTAACTTCGGGGAGATGGCTCATTAAGGCAATCGCTTTTTCCTGATCATTGGCCAGGGTGGATTCAATCAGGGTGATGGCCTGTGCCAACCAGCGCCGGTCACCGGTCAGGATGCCTTCCAGATAATCCTTCCAGGTATGATGCCGTGCATTCACCAAAGGGCTTAACGCCGGATTAATTGTGTGCTTTCTGGCCAAATATTACAGAATTTCAGTTGCTAATATATGACGAAATAAATTAATACAAATACAATGGGATTTAACAATCGTTAACTTAAAAGACTAAGAATGTATTAAAGTCCATGCTTTAAAATTCCCTTAAGAATTTTGAATCGTCATAACCCATATCTTTTCGATAGCAGGCCGGTACTCCCCGAAGCGCATTTCGTATAATACCTGGACAAAACGGGGAGACCGGTCTTTTAGTTGCCGGTGGGTCTAAATGATCCAACCCTCTACCTTATGCTAAGTCAATCCATCAGCCTCCATTGATTCCAGGCTTTTTCAGCAAACTGACGAGTCAGGTCGTCCAATACATAACTACCGCTCACTGGGTCTTCTCCGGGTTGGAGGTGACTTTCCAATTGCAACAACTGGAGGATATTCAAAGCGAGGCGCTGGTGGTTAATTTGATCGAACTGGTCTGCAGGTTGGATGTAAATGGAGTGGACGCCTGAAATCGACAACGTGGTGGCCATTGCCGCCGCCCGGATCAGATTGGTATTTGCCTCCTTTGTATAAGAATCCCCGCCAATCCATCCTAGCAATACCGGTGGTTTGCCTGCATCCGAAAGATACAGGTTTTGCCAGAGGATATGCAAGGCACGCGTGGCCGCCAGATGAGTCAGCAGCCGGTTGTCGCCCGGCCATTCAACAGCAATCCGGGACAACCAGGTATCCTGGGATGATGATGTAATCCCGGATAAACTGGATAGGAATCGTTGGGTATGGGAGAGTATTCCGATCAAACGGTCCGAAAACGACGGAACAGTCTCCGGGCGTATTTTTCTCCAGTACCAATTGGGGTACCGTAGACACAGGTCGTCCCAGTCCAAATACTGCCAGGCCTCACCCTCCGGGAAAAAATACCCTCCTTCAACCGGTAGACTGGAAGCGAGACTAAGGAACTGATCCAATTCACGCCAGGATGCCAGAGCGTATTCCGAAGCTGCCGGTTCTACCAGTAAGGTGATCAATTCAAGTTGCACTCCGTGCAGCAAATCCTGGTAATGAGACCGATCCATTTGGCGATGGAGTACCAGCCACAGGCATTGGGCTCCGCCCCGCAAGGCGGTCCGGACCTGGGGTTGGGCAAGACCAAGATCGGGGCCGACTTCAACCTGTTGTCCGGGCATCCAGGGTTGCTGAGGCCAGGTCGTCTCGAGCCGGTGATTGATTTCAGAGGCAGTCAACGCAGGATCGAGCCTGATGCCTGGTTCCAGTTCAGTGACCAGGTCGTCGCTTTCTGATAATCTCAATTCTTTACGCATCTGGTTTAACCAGATTTGCCGCATTTGCATATTGTCTGCCGGGTGATCCATACTGATTTGGTCGGTATTGTTGGTTGCCGGCAAGTAGCCGTGCTAAACCAATCGGGTGATAATTTACTTTATATTCGTAAAGAGTTCAAATCCCGAAAGGACAATTGTACCATGAAGAATACCAGGATCTATTTGGACAACAATGCCACCACGCCCTGTGATCCGCGGGTCATTGAGGCCATGTTGCCCTATTTCTATGAAAAACCGGGAAATGCCGCCAGCCGCAATCATCCCTTTGGCTGGGAAGCCGAAGAAGCCGTCGATCAGGCGCGTCAACAGATCGCTCGTTTGCTGCAGGCCGACTCCAAAGAGATTGTGTTTACATCCGGTGCGACCGAAGCGGACAATCTTGCCCTGAAAGGCATCTTTGAATTATACCGGCGAAAAGGCCAACACATTATTTCTGTTACGACCGAGCATAAAGCCGTCCTGGATACCTGTAAGCACCTGGAGAAATTGGGAGCGTCAATTACACTTCTCGAAGTTAGCACTGACGGTCTCATCGATCTGGGTCAACTGGAGGCGGCTATCCGGCCTGACACCATCCTGGTCAGTGTGATGTGGGCCAACAATGAGACCGGAGTCATTCAGCCGATGGCGGCAATTGGTGAAATTTGTGCACGCCATGGCATTTTCTTTTTCAGTGATGCCACCCAGGCCGTTGGAAAAATACCTTGCCATCCGCGTGAAAACGGTATTCACCTCATGGCGTTTTCTGCGCATAAAATGTATGGTCCAAAAGGTGTAGGAGCCTTATATGTGAGCAATC
Source organism: Saprospiraceae bacterium (assembly GCA_020436785.1). Lineage (GTDB taxonomy): Bacteria > Bacteroidota > Bacteroidia > Chitinophagales > Saprospiraceae > JAGQXC01. The sequence continues at coordinate 6,404 of JAGQXC010000428.1, forward strand.
AGAATCCACGAGTGAAACTGGCTGCTCAAATGGATGGCGGAGGCCATGAACGGGGTATGCGGTCTGGCACCCTCAATGTACCGGGTATTGTCGGTTTTGGCAAGGCTGCCGCGCTGGCCGGCGAAGAGATGCAAGAAGAAGCCAAGCGCCTGGGCAGGCTGCGTGATCATTTTGAGTCGGTGGTCAGGGCTCAGTTGGAAGAGGTTTATATCAATGGAAGTACCAGGCATCGCATGCCTCACGTCACCAATTTGTCATTCCGCCATGTCGAAGGAGAAACCCTGATGATGACCTTCAATCAGACCATGGCAGTCAGCAGTGGTTCCGCGTGCACGTCCGCTTCACTTGATCCCTCACATGTATTGGTGGCGTTGGGTTTGAGTGATGATATGGCCCATGCCGCTCTGCGAATCAGTCTGGGGCGGTTTACCACTGCCGAGGACGTCGAACGTGCCATCGAAGCGATTGCTAAAGGTGTTCGTCAATTACGGGCGGAGAGTCCGGTGTGGGAAATGTTTAAAGATGGCATCGACCTGGAATCTATTGGCTAATCCTGTTGTTTAATTTTTTGTACTTTCGTCTTTAGATCGTTTCTAAATAAAAATTGGAACTAGTTCATGTTGTATGTAGCTGACACGGCCAAAACAAAAATTCAGGAGATCATCGAGAAGGATGGTCTTACTCCTGATCATTTTGTGCGCGTAGCGGTGACCAGTGGCGGTTGCAGTGGGCTGACCTATAACATGTCATTTGATGATGCCCTGCAACCCAACGATCAGGTCTTTGAGGACAATGGAGTGAAGATTGTCACCGATCTGCGTTCCATTCTTTATTTGTTCAATACCACCCTGGAGTTTACCGGCGGTCTCGAAGGGAAAGGTTTCCACTTCAACAATCCCAATGCCACCCGTACCTGTGCGTGTGGTGAGAGCTTCTCCGTATAATTTCGAAATCATCCAACTTGGCTTCTGCCCATTGCATTC
>JAGQXC010000429.1 GCA_020436785.1 Saprospiraceae bacterium
ACCATTGGATTCGGCACTCAATACACCCTCGCTGCCGGTGGGCGGGCCATCGATTTTCCGGTTGGAGACCTGTTGAATCCGGTGTATTCCACCCTGAACTCCCTCACCAACTCCCAGCAATTTCCTTCCCTGGAAAATCAATCCATCCAATTCCTGCCAAACAATTTCTACGATGCCCGCATCCGCATCCAACAAGCCATTTACAATCCCGATCTGGCCATTAACCGCTCGGCGAAAATGTCCCAGATCGAATTGCAGAACCTGGAAATTAAAGCTTATAAACGACAGCTTTCCCGAGAAATCATGAATGCCTACTTCCAATGGCAACAAGCTGAACAGGCGATTACCATCTATCAGGAAGCAGACACCCTGTTGAAGGAAGCTGACCGGACCACCCGAAGCATGCTCCGGAATGGCATTGCCTTGCCCTCAGCGGTAGCCCGGATTGAAACCGAACAGGCCGCCTTACACGCTCAACAAATTGGAGCGAACACCCAGGAAACAAATGCCTGGGCTTACCTCATCTACCTGCTGGATGACAGCCTGACCGGACGCGATCAGGTTCGCCGGGAACTGCCTGAATTACCGGATCCGGGACCAGTCATCAATGGGCAACGTGAAGAACTACTTCAGTTGGATCAGGCCATTGCCCTGCAGCAATTGATGCTGAAAAAAGAAGATCAATTCTATCGCCCCCGACTGGGAGCCCAACTGGACCTGGGATCCCAGGCATTTAACTTTGACTGGGCGCCTTATGCCTTGTTCGGCGTTAACCTCACCATCAATCTATACGACGCCAAACAGCACCGGTATCGGCAGAATCAGGCTCAAGCCGCGATTCAGGCCCAAAACCAAATGAAAACTTCGGTAGTCGAGCAAATCAATTTGCAAACCCAAATTGCCCGGAATAACCTGGTATCCGCTATCCAACAGGCTGAAACCTTTCAACCTCGCATCCAGGCCGCCCAAAAAGTTTACCGTGAAGTCACCAGAAAATACCAGGAAGGCACCGCCAATTACCTCGAATTGCTGGATGCACGAACCCAAATCACCCAGGCAGAACTGGCTTATTCATTGGCACGGTATCAGGCCTGGTCCAAATGGGCAGAATTCATCTACGCCACCGCCTTCTATCCCATCCAATAATTGAATCACCAACTTAAAAGCATAGCAATGATCATGCGCACAAACCGATTGTTTATCGCAATGCTCGCCTTAACGGCCTGCAGTCCCCGTCCAGAAGACTCAACCACAACCGAACCAGCAGGAGAAGCCATCATTCAGGGCATCTACGTTAAAACCGCTCCTGTCACACAGGTGTCCGAAGAGGCAGACGTTTCGGTACTGGGAATTGTCAAAAGCAAGGCCGAGGCCAGGCCATCCTTTAAAACCGGCGGAGTAATCGCCCACACGTATGCCAAAGAAGGGGATGCGGTTCGACAAGGCCAGTTGCTGGCCACTCTGATCATGACCGAAATTGATGCCCAGGTCCGTCAAGCGGAAGTGGGTCTCGCCAAAGCGCAGCGTGATCTGGACCGCGTGACCAATCTTTATGCGGACAGTGTGGCAACCCTGGAGCAAATGCAAAATGCCGGCAGTGCCCTCAAGTTGGCGAAAGAAACGTTGGAGATCGCCCAATTCAATCAGAGCCACAGCGAGGTCCGGTCCTCCGTGACCGGCCGGGTCATCAAACAACTACTTCATGAGGGTGAGATTGCCGGTCCGGGTATGCCCGTTTACGCCATCATGGGGGTCGCCGATCAGGATTGGCGTATCCAGGCCGGGCTCATTGACCGGGATTGGGCTAGGGTCGATGTCGGTGATGTCGCAACGGTGGTTATGGACGCCTATCCGGGGCAACATTTCATGGCCAGGATCTCGGAAAAAGCGGTATGGACGCAGGACGCCAGCGGGACCCTGAACGTCGAGTTGAAATTTCAGTCTCTACCGCCCGCTTTGGCCGCCGGGATGGTGACCAAGATTCAACTGACCCCCACCCGTCGATCAGAACAAGTGACCATTCCCGTTGATGCGTTAGTCAACGCAAATGGACAGCAGGCGACGGTATTCACCATTGCCAATGGCAAAGCAGTAAGCCACCAGGTCACGGTAGCCAAACTGCTTGGTGACCGGGCTGCTATTGCCCATGGCCTCGTAGGCATCCAGGAAGTGGTAACCATTGGCTCCATGTACCTGGAAGATGGCGATGCGGTCATCCTGGCCAATCAATAACTCCACACAAAACGACACCAATGAATTTCAATAAATTTTTCGTCCAGAACTATCAGTTCACTCTGATCCTGTTTGTGGCCGTACTCCTGCTCGGAATCAATTCACTGTTCAATATGCCCCGCAGTGAAGATCCGCCCTTCAATGCACCCATGTTTTCCATCATCAGCATCTACCCGGGCACCTCTCCGGCAGACATGGAAGAGTTGGTGGCAGACCCGATTGAAGAGGAACTGTACAAGCTGGAGGACATCAAAAAGATTACGACCACCATCAACGATGGCCTGCTGGTCATGCTCGCCGAATTTAACTATGGCGTTAATGTTGAAACCAAAAACAACGATGTCATCCGTGAGATCAACAAACTCCGCGGTGACCTTCCCGATGGCATCATCCGGCTTGATGTCAACCGGGCTGCCAGCAGTGATGTGGCCATCCTGCAAACGGCGCTACTGTCCGAAACCGCTTCTATGGAGCGTATGAACGATGCTGCCGAACAATTGGAAAAAGACCTGGAGCGCATCAAAGACATCAAATGGGTTAAGATCCAGGGCGTCCCTGACCGGACGATCAAAATTGAATTGGACCTGGCTCGTATGGCTACCCTGGGACTCGGTCTGAACCAGGTGGTTGGCCTGATCCAGGCCAATAACGTTAACATTCCCGGTGGAGATATTGACCTGGGTGACCGCAAATTCAACATTAAAACAACAGCGGAAATCAAGGACATCGATGAATTGATAAACACCGTCATCCAGAGCACCCCGGCAGGAAACATCACCCGTTTGGCGGACATTGCCAACGTGTACCTGACCGACGAAGACGCGGATCTCCTGGCCCGGCTTAATGGACACCGCGCCATCTGGATCATCACTGCCATGAAGGATGAAAGGAACATCGTATCCACCCGAGCCCAGATGCAATCCGTCCTGGACGAATTTTCAAAGACGCTTCCCCAGGATATACGGATGGAACAAGCCTTCGACCAGGAAGTCGGTGTGAAAAAACGACTGTCGGGGCTGGGACGGGATTTTGCCATTGCAATATTCCTGGTGTTGCTGACCCTGTTGCCTCTGGGGACCCGCGCATCCCTGGTGGTCATGATCTCCATCCCCTTATCGCTGAGTATTGGCCTATTCCTGCTGGACTTGCTGGGTTATACCCTCAACCAGCTGAGTATCGTAGGGATGGTTATTGCGTTGGGATTGCTGGTTGACGACAGCATCGTCGTGGTGGAAAACATCGAACGGTATATGCGAGGCGGGATCTCAGCAAAGGAAGCGGCCGTGTCGGCGACCAACCACATCCTGGTTGCCATCCTCGGCTGTACCGCCACTTTGTTACTGGCCTTTTTACCGCTGGCCAATATGCCCGAAGCCTCAGGAGACTTCATTCGTTCGTTGCCTATGGCGGTGATGCTGACGGTGCTCGCCTCGCTGTTCGTTTCGTTGACCATCATCCCATTCCTCTCCAGTATATTCCTGAAAGCTCATGAGAAAACCAGTCATGAAGAAGGCAATTTCTTCTTCCGGGCCTTTAAAAAGTACCTGAACAATCCCTACCAGCGGCTGTTAAGCTGGTGCATCAAGCATCCGGTGATGGCTCTGCTGATCGCTGCCATCATCTTCGGATCCTCCTTCCTGATCATTCCTCGACTGGGCTTCAGTCTTTTCCCGGCATCTGAAAAACCCATCATCATCGTCGATGTGGAAACGGAACCGGGAAGTAATCTTCTCCATACCGACCGGGTCATGCGGAAAATCGAGTCCGCACTGCTCGCCCATCCCGAAGTCAAACGATTGGCCGCCAATTCCGGTATGGGTAATCCGCGGATTTATTACAATGAATTTCAAAAACAGGCTTCCACCAACCTGGGTGAATTCATCGTATTTATGGATGATTATGCTGAAGTTCCGGAGATCGAAGGATTTGCCGACGAATTAAGGTCTGAGCTCGCGGGATATGCCGGTGCGAAGGTGGAGATCCGCCGGTTTCAGCAAGGACAACCGATCTCGGCCCCGATTGAAATGCGCATCATTGGTGACAACCTCGACACCCTGGAAGCTTTGAGTAGCCGGGTTGAACAGTTAATGCGCAATATGGATGGCAGTCTGTATGTCAAGAACGATCTGAAATACCAGAAAACAGAACTCAAAATCAATATCGACCGGGACAAGGCCGGCTTATACGGACTGTCTTCGGCCGAAATTGCCAAAACCATCCGTCTGGCTATCGCCGGACTCGACATCGGCGAGGTGCGAACGGCTGAAAGCAATGAATACGCCCTCAATGTTTCCATCCGGCAAAACAGTGCCAATGCCCTGGAAAATTTTGACCGCATCCACGTAACCTCCCTCGGTGGAGCGCTGGTTCCGCTGCAGGCTATTGCTTCCATTGAAATGGCTCCTTCACCACCGGTTATCCGCCATTTCAATAAAGAACGCTACAGTCTGGTCAGCAGTTTTGTCCAAACCGGATACAACGTCGATCAGATGACCGATGCCATCATCGACCGCATCCAGACCGAGGTACCTTTCCCACCGGGATACCGTCTGGTGGCTGCCGGAGAACGTGAATCGCGGGAAGAATCCTTTGGCGGCATTGAAACCATCATCATCCTGACCGTATTTGGACTTCTGGCTATCCTGGTCCTGGAATTCCGCACCTTTAAATCCACCCTCATCGTGCTGAGCGTTATCCCCATGGGTTTCATTGGCGCCGTAGTTGCTTTGTGGATTGCCGGAGAAACCATGTCGTTTGTGGCTACGGTCGGCATCATCGCCCTGGCGGGTATCGAAATCAAAAATTCGATCCTCATGGTCGATTACACCAATGCATTGCGCATGAAAGGGATGTCGCTCTATGATGCAGTGATGGATGGCGCTGAAACGCGTTTCCTTCCAATTTTGCTTACCTCGATGACCGCCATTGGCGGCATGACCCCATTGGTGCTGGAGCGCAGCCCCCTGATCAGTCCGCTGGCGATCGTCTTGATCGGAGGCTTGATCAGCTCAACGTTGCTCAGCCGGCTGGTGACCCCGGTTTTGTATTACCTGGTTCCACCAAAGGTTGACAAGCAATAACAAGTCGGTCAAGGTGAAACAAATTAGTACAAACAGTATGAAACGATTTTCCAAGACTAATACTCCAAGGGAATTATCCTGGTGATTCTAAGAAGGCATTTCAATAAGACATAAATGAAACGCACGAGAGGATCAATTGGGAAAATGTTGATATCAATCATCCTTTCGCATTCTCAAATTCAGAAAGAAACCGTTGTAATAGTCCTTAATCGCTAACGCACTGCCATTTCCATCGACCATAAATTCCATGCGGTCCATCGGATAATGTTCGGGTGCGAATGAATGGTTGCCCAGATAAATCAATGCCTCGCCACGGGTATTGCTTCCATTCCGCTTGCGATACAACCTGGAATCTCCCGGATAGACAACGATGGATACTACGCTTTCTTTATCCTCGGGTCTGGAATAGTTGCCAACATAATATTGTGGATTCACCAAAGAATTTTCCAGTTTTGCCAGGTCAGGGGTTCCTTTTCCCAACGATACCAATGCCACGGGACCGAAAATGGATAATGCATCTTCTTGTCCTCCTTCGGAATTGACCAAAACGGCAATGCTAATTTTTCGCTCCGGGAAGTACCCCAACGTTGAAATGAAAGACATTCCTCCACCCGTATGTCCGATGATTTTTTCACCTTCAAACCATCCCATACGTAATCCCAGACCGTAATCGGACATCATCTTTTTATCCAGAATAAATCCAGTTTGCATTTTATCCATGGATCGGCTGCCGACAACTTTGCCCAGGACAAGGGCAGGAGGGAAGTGAGCCAACTCCAGTGCGGTGGTACTTAAACCTCCGTCACCTTGAATGTAAGTAAGCTCGTTCATCAAGCTGGTCACAAAGCCGGAATCCGTTCGGGTAAACAATGGTGAATAGGAACTTTTGTTCTGGTTGAATTTTTGCAGATTGAGTGAACCAGACCCGGTGGCATGAGCAATCACACGTTGTATAAGTTCCGAATAATCTTCGCCGCTTACCCGCTCAATAATATGGGTGATCAGCACGAAACCAGTATTGGAATACGAGAAATTGGTACCCGGTTCGAAAAGCAGGGATTTACCGGTTAAGAAAGAAAAATAATCATCAATCACCGGATCAACCCTGGTCACTAAAAACACACTATCCATAAATTCGATGTAGTCGGGAAGTCCGGAGGTATGGGATAATAAATGCTTCAACTTGATTTTGTGTGCCCCTGGTATGGAAGGAAAATCAGGAAAATAATCCAGTAAATAACTCTCGAGATTTAATTTCCCTTCTTCCTCCAGCTTCAGGGCTATCGCTGCTGTATGGGGTTTGGTGACGGAGGCTATATTAAAGATGGTCTTGTCATCAACGGGAATTGATTTCGCAGGATCGGCATACCCAAAGCCCTTTGCATACAAGGTATCTCCTTCACTGAGGACTGCAATGGAAAAACCCAAAACCTCACCGGTTTCCAGGAACAGATTACCGATAGAATCCAGTTGACCTGATAATTGCCTTAATGACGCATGGTGTGCGGGTATCTGCTCATTACAAGAACTAAGAATTAATGCCAAAAAGCAGGTAGAAATTACAGCGTAAAGATTCAATCCTGGAGTGAGCTGAAATATGCGAACCTTGACAGCCATAGGCGATGATAGTCATTCCGCTTTTTAATATACGGAAAATAATCACAGAAAACTTATTGATTATCTCAACGCGCCCTCCCAAAAAGCAACTTTCAGGTACGTCAATCTGGATTGAGTGATGGTCAGAATTGCAGGAATTTTTTCTGCCAACCTACTCCATTTTTACCCGGAGGATGGTCAGGGATTGACCAGCCAGGTTCATCGTAAATTCCGGACCGGCAATGATCACTTCCGATTCTTTGGGTACAATCTGGTCGCGGTCATCCAGGGCATTGACTGCAAGCAGATCAGCATGCTTTAATTCAATCTTTTTACCTTTTGCGGAGAGGGCATGAGCATTCATCAGCTTTATGGGGACTTGTTGCTCCTGCTCCGCAACATTTACCAGGATAAGGATGAGTTCATTGATTGTTTGATCCATGGTTGCCGCTGCATACAATCCATTCTGGCCCGTGAGTGGCTTACCATCTCGGGTCATGGCCAGGACATCGGTTCCTTTGTTGGTGGAAAACAGTTTTTGAACATAATAATTAGGCGTACCGTACGCCCGCAGATTGTCAAACCAGATCAGGTCCGGGGTCCATTGCCAACCTTCTACGTGAGCGAAAAGCGGGGCATAAGAACACATCTGCACGACATCGGCATTGCGTAACAATCCGGTCATAAATGCGGCCTCGGCCAGGGCACTGCGCCAGTCGTTTTTCTTCAGTGGTGCTTCGGCAAGCGGATCGTGCGCCGCATATTCACCGGCGAATACCTTGGGTCCATGACGGTCATAGGAGTCATATCGTCCGGCATGTTCAAAAAACCATTGTGGCGGTTTGTAATAATGCTCATCCACGTAGTCCACATCCAGTTTCCGCAATTCGTCCCATCCGTATTCAAACATTTCCCCTTCGGCGAAAGGACCACTTCCGGAGACAATTTTCATGTCCGGATAACGGGTGCGAATGGCCCGGGTGAACAAAACATAACGGTCAAAGTAGTCACTGCCCCACTGTTCGTTACCCACGCCGATCATCTTCAGGTGGAAGGGCTCAGGATGCCCCATACTTGCCCTCACGCCGCCCCAATCGGATGTAACCGGGCCATTGGCGAATTCGATAAGGTCCAGAGCGTCCTGAATGTAAGGATCCATTTCATCCAGCGGAACCAGCTCGCCTGTATTAAACTGACAGGCCATCCCACATCCCAGGATAGGCAATGGTTCCGCGCCCAGATCTTCGGCCAATTGAAAATATTCGAAGAATCCCAGACCAAAACTCTGAAAATAATCCGGCGCACTTCGGTGGCTGAATTCCGTATTCCAGCGGTTGATCAACGTGGTTCGCTCCGCTACGGGGCCAACTGTCTTTTTCCATTGATAGCGTTGTTCCAGGGTCCTCCCTTCAACAATGCATCCGCCGGGAAACCGCAGAAAGCCCGGATGCAGGTCGGCAAGCATCTGCACCAGGTCCTTACGCAGGCCATTTTTCCTTTTCTTCCAGGTATCGGCGGGGAACATCGAAATCATGTCCAGATCTACCACCGAAAGGCCATGAAAACGGATGCGAAAGCGTCCTTTACGCTCTGTGGCAGTGGCCTTGATGGTTGCCTGGTATTGGTTCCAGACGTTTCCGGTCAAATCAAGCTCCGCAGAGCCAATCACCGTGCTGTCTGCTCGGAGCAATTCGAGTGTCAACCCAGGATGGCCTTCCTCTACCCTACCCAGCAAGTTTATGTGGTAATCCATACCAGCTTGGTAGCCGATACCCCGGTAACCTTCATTCATCAGCACATAGCCATCTTCCGACCGTACCTGTACCCGAAGGAAATGCCCATTCGCCGCATCTCCACCCACATTGATGGCAGAAGCAAAACCCGAAGCCTCATTGTTAGACCAGCGGTTGCTGACCGGTTGCGACCACCCCATCAGCGGATCATCGAACTCAAACGAACGGTTTTTAATCAATTCGGCATAGATGCCGCCATCCGCGGCAAAATTGATGTCTTCGAAAAAGATCCCAAACATGGTCGGCTGAATGGAGGCCAGGGAATTGCCGGCATCAATGATGACCGGACTTTCGGTGGTAACCGGTTGCATTTCCTGAGTCGACGGGTTATATTCTCCGCTAAAAATCCCCAGAAAAGCCATGAAAAAAAGCATAAGACTTCGATACATGGTGAACACTATTTAAACAAATGAATGCAACAGTCTTTGAATCAAATCAGATGAAAAATCTCGATGATCACACCAATAAATGAAAAATTAAGTAGATGATCCCGCTCAACGTCAATTTTTCTGCAACGCATAAATCGAACCGTCGCCCCAGGAGACTATTCCGTTCGGCCTTACCGTTCCTCTGAATGGATTATTCTGGTAATTTTGCTTCATTCTGTGGTTTCAGGTTTTTCAAATCCCCAGATGGGCTGAGGTACGATATACATGCGGTGGACACGATTTTACATAAGCGGCTTTAGCGATCGGTATATCCTGACTGTGATTTCTTTGTTATCCATCTGGAGTTGCTTCCAACCGGAACCAGCCAACCTTGATCCCGTAGCTCTGCCCGCCGTTGAAAGGATTCACGGTTATCAGGTCCCTGAGGTGGACATGGCGCCAGCCTTCAACGTAAAAATCACTCAAACATCCCGTATTCCTGCCGGAAACCCCGTACGCATTCCAGCAAAAAAGATCTACCAGGAATTACCTACAGCCAGTGTCTCGTACGCCTTATCCTATCCGGATTCCCTGTACCACATTCCAGGTAAAAATCGTTTTGCGGCTCCGGTCGTTCATCCTGTACGGAGCGATACTGTCCTGGCAAAATTGCCTAAGACAATTACTATAGACGGAATGACTTCCAACGACATCAACCCGGCTTGTATCACCCGGTTTGGTAAACTCCAGGGCCTCGATGCCTATAATGTGATGTGCTCCATTCAGGACCGCCGTGGCAACATCTGGTTGGCCATCTGGAACGGCGGGATCACCCGGTACGACGGCCATCACTTTTACACTTACACGCAAAACGAGGGACTTAAAGACGATAAAGTCCTTTCCCTGTTTGAAGACGGGAAAGGGAATATTTGGATCGGCTACTTTGATCAGGGAATATCCAAATTTGACGGTTCCTCTTTTACCCATTATTCGGCGGCTAGTGGATTTGCTGAGAATTCGGTAAAAAGCATTTGTGAGGATGGTTCCGGAAATCTCTGGCTTGGGTCATTTCAGAGTGGGATTACAACATTTGACGGTCATCATTTTATCCATTTCGGTCACGCTCAGGGATTCACTGATGCTGAGACTTCAACGATCATCAGGGACCAGGATAATCTATGGATCGGGACACGGGGAGGCGGTTTATTCCGCTACGACGGAAAAGGATTCGCAAGGATCGTCGGACCAGGCATTCCATTAAGTAACCAGGTCAATGCCTTGTGTAAATACCAGACGGAGTTGTGGATTGGTACCAGGACCGGGTTGGCTAAATTAGACCGCAACAGGATTCAATTTTTCACGGGAAAAGCGCTGGCAAAAATGCCGGTCCAATCCATAGAAAAAGATGACCGTGGAAATGTATGGATCGGCACCTATCTCGATGGTATTTACCGTTATAACGGGACAAAACTGTATCAATACACCGAGGCTGATGGTTTGGGAAATCGGTCCGTGCAAACCATATTAAAGGATCATTCGGGCAATATATGGTTTGGGACCAAGGCGGGATTTGAGTTGTTTCATGGAGATCTTTTTTCACATTGGACTGCGAATGAAGGACTCCTCCAAAACGACGTGATTGCCATTGAACAAGGTAAACAGCAAATGTGGTTTGGCACCGAAGACGGATTTACCGGTTACGACGGCCAATTCTTTGAACAATACGGAACAATGACCGGCTTGCCCAATCGCATTGTTTTCAGCATTCTGGAAGACTCAAGAGGCAATATCTGGCTTGGCACCAATACCGGCCCGGTTCTATTCGATGGAAATGAATACATCACCTTCCCACAAATGGAGCAATCTCCGGTTCTCAACATCATGGAAGACCGCAGTGGGAATATTTGGTTGGGCGGAGAGGGGGTAACGAAATTCACCTATGGTGTTGGTAATCAGAACACCTTCACCCATTATGGCGAGAAACAGGGATTATCAAATAAAGAAGTGAAGTGTATAGCCGAAGATTCTTCCGGTAATTATTGGATCGGGACCGATTCCGGCCTCAACCGCTTTAATCCAAATAACGGTCAATTTACCCATTATTCACGGGAGCAAGGTTTAACCAATACCTACATTACCTCCCTTTATGTGAATGAAAAGAATCAACTCTGGATAGGCACTTTTGGTGGCGGTATGCTTAAATATCAATACGACCAAACTACCGGAGCAGAGTACATCAGCAGCTACCGGGAAACAAACGGATTAATCAGTGATTGGGTCAGCTCCATCCTGGAGGATAAGGAAGGGAATCTGTGGGTGGGAGGCCGACATGGTATTTGTAAAGTTAGTTTCTCATCCCCTCACGGCGCTCTCCCGGAGAAAATTCATTTTAGAAATTACCGGTACATCAATGGATTTCTGGGGGGAAGTTGCAATATGCGGGCAACCAGCTTAGGAACCGATGGCGACCTTTGGGTGGGCACCAAAACCATGGCGACCACCATTCATCCTGCAGGCGAAAAAATCGATACTCAACCACCTCTGATTGAAATCGTCAATGTAAAGTTATTCGGAGAGGAAATTCACTGGAGGCAAATGTTTACCCACCCGGATCAGGCTATACTGCTCGCCAATGGAATCCGGCTGGACAAGGAGACTTTGGAAGGCGTAAAACCATGGCTGAATGTCCCTGAGCACCTGAGCCTGAAATACAATCACAATGATCTGAATATCGTCTATACCAATGTGACTACTTTGCAGAATGATCAGATCCTGTATCAGCACAAGCTGGAAGGACTGGATATCAACTGGAGCTTTCTGTCGCCAATCAAGGAGGTACATTTTGGCCCCTTGCCTCCCGGCCATTACACATTTAAGTTGAGGGCGGTCAATGTGGAAGGCAAATGGAGTCCGGAAGTTAAGTGGCCATTTATCATCCGTCCCCCCTGGTGGAAAACCTGGTGGGCTTATCTCATTTATCTGGGCATCTTTTTATTACTGGGATATTCCATCCTTCAGTATGAATTAAAAAGACAACAATTACAGCATTCCCTGGAAATGGAAGCACTGGAGTCGCAGAATCTGAAAGAACTTGACTTGATCAAAACCAAGCTTTATACGAACATAACCCATGAATTTCGCACCCCATTGACGGTAATATTGGGAATCACCGACCAGATTCGGGCCAGTTTGGCTCCGGGTCTTCAGGATAAAATGGAAACCATCCGCCGTAACGGGTGGCAACTGCTTAATTTGGTTAATCAAATGCTTGACCTGGCGAAAATTGAATCCCATCAGATGGGACTGCAACTGATCCAGGGGGATGTCACAGGTTATTTGAGATACCTCACCAAATCCTTTTCCTCGCTGGCTCACTCCAAAGGCATCGACCTGGAATTCAGCAGCAGTACCGGTGAAGTACTGATGGATTACGATCCGGGAAAATTACTCCAAATCGTTTCTAACCTGATCAGCAATGCGGTCAAATTTACCCCGCAGGGTGGACGCATAAACCTTGACGTGAGCACCGTTGATCCCGTCATGGACCCGGATTCGGATAATCCAGGGTTGAAAATTGAGGTTTCGGACACCGGCATTGGGATTCCCAATGACCACCTACCCTTCATATTTAACCGTTTTTACCAATCGGAAAATGCAAAATCCGGACAAAGCGAGGGGACCGGTATTGGACTCACCCTGACCCAAGAACTGGTCCACTTAATGAACGGCACGATATCGGTCTCCAGTACCCCGGGAATCGGGAGTAACTTCCGGATCATACTACCCATTCGAAATTCGGCACCCATGGAGACTTCTGATGCCCCAATGGACGTATTGAAAAACGTTCATGCATCCCTCCCTGGAACTGATTATAAAATGCAATCCACCCAATCCGGAGAGGTGGAAAAGCCACTGCTGCTGATCATTGAGGACAATGAAGACATTCAAGCTTACTTGGTCAGTTGTTTAAATGAACATTATGCCCTGGAAATTGCCACCGATGGTGCGATGGGTATTGAAACCGCACTCAGGATCATTCCCGATGTCATCATTACCGATGTCATGATGCCCATCAAAGATGGTTATGAAGTGACTGGTACGCTTAAGACAAATATGGCGACCAGTCATATCCCCATTATCATCCTTACAGCCAAAATCACAGCGGAAGACCGGATTGCAGGCCTGAAAAGAGGCGCAGATGTGTATTTGGGCAAACCCTTCTATCAGGAAGAACTTCTTTTGAATGTTCAGAACCTTATCAAAATACGGGAACAATTGCAGGAGAGGTATCGTACCCTCGAATCCCCTCTTTCCCGGCAAATGCCGACGTCGGAACCTGAGGATGAATTTATCCTGAAGTTACGCAACGTCATTGAACTGCAACTGGACCAGGCGGATCTATCCATTGAGGACATATGCAAATTGATGGCTATGAGCAGAATGCAACTACACCGGAAGGTCAAGGCACTTACCAATCTTTCTACATCCATTTATATCCGCAATATTCGCCTGATGAATGCCAAAATGCTACTCGAATCAACCGGGATGAATGTGTCTGAGGTTGCCTATGCGGTTGGGTTTGAAGACCCCAGGTATTTTTCACGCGTTTTCAGCGATCATTTCGGCTTTGCACCGAGTGAATTGAAGTGACGGCTCTCCGGAAATAAAAAAAGCAGGAATAAAACCTGTTGATTACCAACTACATACGAAGCAAGTTACAATAGTCCACATTTTGGTTACAATAGTCCACGTCCAAGTTCCTTCAGGATTTCATATTTGGAACAAGACCAACGCATTCCAAACGAATACGTTGACAAAAATTGAACTCAAAAGCCATTAAACATCCTGTATAACCCCAGGAAAACCAATGGTTCACGGATTTGATTGAGTGGAATCAATCACTTTAGGTGTTCTTTCGTGAAATAACTTAACCTGAAAACAAAAAGGGCCTTCCGGATGTCCGGAGCGGCGCTTTTTGTTTTCCTAAACCATTACGGTGGGGTGCACCCTTATTTGTGAGGTTTCATTTCACTGATTTTCCGGTCTGGTGCCATGACATCGTGAACCTTTTCAACAATCATTTCATGATCAACCATAAACGGCAACGTCAAACGAGCCGCATCACTGCAATTGCCAACCAGCACTTCGTACCTGCCTGCTTCAGCGACCCAGGCAGATCTTTTTGTATCGTAGGACGTCAGATCACGTCCGGACAATTTGATCTGAACGGTTTCCTGCTCTCCTGGATTCAGCATTTTGGTTTTTACAAAGCCCTTCAATTCTTTGACCGGTTTGTCCATACTTTTCCCGGGAGCACCCAGGTACAA
Organism: Saprospiraceae bacterium; assembly: GCA_020436785.1. Taxonomy (GTDB): domain Bacteria; phylum Bacteroidota; class Bacteroidia; order Chitinophagales; family Saprospiraceae; genus JAGQXC01. The sequence continues at coordinate 14,397 of JAGQXC010000429.1, forward strand.
TTGAACCACTTCCTTACCAGGCACCGTACCGGTATTGGTAACCGTGACCGAAACTGTCAGACCATCAATCCATTTGGCAGAACTTATGTTCAAGCCCGATAATTCGAAGGTTGTATAGGACAATCCAAATCCAAATGGATAGGAAACCGGCTTTTGAAATGCTTCGTAATACCGGTAGCCCACGTAGATGCCTTCCTCGTAGACCACTTCAGCCGGTTTTCCGGAGAGGATCCCGGGAATCAGGACTTGTTCTTCACCGGGCAATTCCACTCCCGGGAAATGATTGGCACTGGATACGTCGCCGTAGTTGACCGGAAAAGTAGTCGGCAATTTTCCAGACGGATTGACTTTTCCCATCAATGCATCCGCCACAATGTTTCCGCCCTCCTGACCGCCTTGCCAGGCCAGAAGAATGCCATCCACCTGATCGCGCCAGCTCGCCGTTTCGATGACGTTGCCGATATTCAAAATGACAATTACTTTCTTTTCGGCCGCGTGGTACGCTTCAGAAACCGTCCTGATCATTTCCAATTCCGCCGCTGTAAGGTTAAAATCGCCTTCAACATTTCGGTCCTGACCTTCACCCGAATTCCGGCCAATAGTAATCAGGGCCGCATCCGTGGATTGCGCCATCCGGTTCGCCAGATTCGTTTCCACCGGCATTTCCGGCAGGGGTGGCAGCATTTCAAAAAAGAAGCGACGCTTGGGTTGTTTCGCTTTTTCAGCCTGGATGTAGTATTCATACATGCTTTGCAAGGTACCCACGACCGGCCGGCCGGTGTTTTCCAGACCTTCCACCAATGAAACGGTGTATTTCTCGTTGACGTCCCCGCTTCCGGTACCACCGGCAACAAATTCATACGATCCGATGCCAAAAGCAGCCAATCGCTTCTGGTCATCGCCGAGTGGCAGAGCCTGGTCATTTTTAAGCAAAACAACCCCTTCTCCACCGGCTCTGCGGGTTATTTGAGCATGGGCTGCCAGGTCCGGGTTATCCGAATAAGGCGGTCTGCCGAATGAAGGCGAACGAAGTACCAATGTCAGTACGCGTTTCACGTTGGCGTCCAGAACCGCTACGCTCAAGGAACCATCCTGCACCGCCTGCAGAATCGCTTCCCGCTGAGGAGGTGTTCCCGGCATCAGCAAATCATTGCTGGCTTGCATCTGAGCGACCGCGTTGTCGCCGCCAAACCAGTCGGTCATCACCAGACCTTCGAATCCCCATTCATCACGTAGAATGGTCTGTAAAAGATCCGGATTCTGCGAGGTATAGATGCCATTGATTTTATTGTAAGAGCTCATGATGGTCCAGGGCTGGGCTTCGCGAACAGTAATTTCAAAACCGCGTAAATAGATTTCCCGGAGGGCGCGCTGACTCAGGACAGTATTCACTGTCATCCGGTTGGTCTCCTGGTTGTTGGCAACAAAGTGCTTGACGGAAGTTCCCACGCCTTGGGACTGAACGCCCTTGACCATTGCGGCGGACATTTTACCGGAAAGCAGCGGATCTTCTGAGTAGTATTCAAAATTTCTTCCATTGAGTGGGTTTCGATGGATATTCATGGCGGGAGCCAGCAGTACATCGACACCGTAGTCGCGCATTTCCTCCCCAAATGCTTTGCCCACTTCCTGGACGAGGTCGGTATTCCAGGTTGATGACAACATTGATTCAATGGGGAATGCCGTACAATAATAGGTTTTGCCACTGGTAGAGTCCCGGACAGGATCAATACGTAAACCCGCCGGCCCATCCGAAAGGATCGCGGATGCGAGACCCAGCGAAGGAATGGGAAAGGTATTTCCGGCTGCTCCTGCGACCTTTTCCGGAATTTCCATATTGAACATCCCCGGGATACGCATTCCCATTCCTACGACCAGGCTGACTTTTTGTTCCAGGGTCAGGCGGGAAAGTAAATCATCAACACGATCGGCCATACTGGCCATCAGATCTTCATAAACGTCTTTTTTACCGTTTTGATTCAAATCGGTGTAAGCCTGTGCCAGAGCAGATGACCCGGAGCACAGCGTTAAAAATGTGAAGAATAAACCTAATTTTTTCATTTGGCGGAATATCTATGTGTCATAATGACACAATAATAGCATTAATCTTCGTGTTATTGTGCATCTTTACGGCAAATGCTTGTATGGACCTACCATTTGATCCGGATCAATGCCAACCTGGTTTGTCCGTCGATTGTGTCATATTTGGATTTCATGAAAACGACCTGAAGGTTTTGCTCTTAAAATTGCTTCAGGGCAACGAGTGGGCCTTACCAGGCGGATTTGTTTTTCTGGATGAAAATCTGGACCGGGCGGCGATCCGGGTGCTGCATGAGCGTACCGGGCTTGAAAAAATCTTCCTCCAGCAATTTCACGCTTTTGGGCAGGTGGAGCGCAGTCCGGTTACCCATGCTGCCCGCCTGGTTCAGGAACATTCCCTGCACCCTGGTCTCCAATCCTGGTTTGAACAGCGATTCATCACCATAGGCTATTATGCACTGGTGGAATATTCGCAGGTGGAGAAACCACAGCCTGATTATTTTTCCGAGACCTGTGCCTGGTTCCCTGTACGTGGATTACCCCACCTGATGCTGGATCATCAAGCAATCATTGAACGTGCATTGCAAACGGTCCGTTTTCAGTTGAAATACCAACCCATAGGCCTGAATCTCTTACCTGAGAAGTTCACCATGCCCGAGTTACAGGCGCTTTATGAAACCTTGCTGGACCAAAAGCTGGACCGGCGAAATTTTCAGCGAAAAATGTTGAGCTATGACGTCCTGATCCGCACCGGGGAATTTCGGCAAGGGGGTGCCCATAAAGCACCCGTCCTTTATGCCTTTGATCCGGTGAACTATGAACAGGCATTACGCAACGGATTTCGTTCTGTCTGGTAAAGTCCTGAGTAAGTAGCTGGATAGCGGACTTGGGAAATCAATTCAGGAACTCATCCAATTTCTCTCTAAGTTCAGGTCCGCGCAGTCCTTTTGCTACAATTTTACCTTCACGATCCAGGAGAAAATTCATGGGGATAGCCCGGATGCCATATAATTTTGCAACATCGGAATTCCATCCCTTGAGTTCGGAGACCTGCTCCCATTCCAGTTGATCTTTGGCGATCGCATTGATCCAGGCTGCTTTGTCCTCTTGTTCATCCAGGGAAACGCCAACGATGTTAAAGCCTTTACCCTTGAAGTCCTGGTAGGTCTTGACCAGGTTTGGATTTTCCTGGCGACATGGACCGCACCAACTGGCCCAAAAGTCGACCAAAAGATAATCCCCGCGCAGCGAAGATAGACTCACCGGAGATCCATCCACATCCGTAGCCGTAAATTCCGGCGCCACCTGGCCGATATCGGTCCGTTTAGCCGATTCAAGCAATTCGGCGAGGTCTTTTCCCAATTTAGATTGCAGCAAATTGGCGTCAAGCATCTGGTAGACCGAATCAAATTGAGACACATCGGGATTGTACATATACATATTAAGCACCTCTTGCCCGGAGACATAGGATGCCGGGTGTTTGGATGCAAATTCAATCACCACTTGTTTACGGTCTTCTTCGATGATGTTGTATGCTTTTAGCAAACTGTCCATGGCTTCTGCATCGGACTGATCCATGGTCTGGTAGGTAGACATCAATTGACCCAGCCGTTCATTGACCGCTGTCATTTGTTCTTTAAGCAGGGCATTATCGGTATTGGTGGGAGATCCGGTAACTTCAGCTTCGCTTAACTGACCGGGTTCTGCAGTAATTTTAAGATGACCATTCTCAATGTAAAGCTGGAGAACATCTGAGTACATCACATCTGAAGACAGGCGTAAACTGGCTTGTGTGGGCTCCTCCCGGTTGCCTTTGAAAACAAAGTGGCCATCACTTGCCGAAACCGTATCCACGTGCAATTCGCCATCCACCGGATACGAAAGCAACAACGCATCGGGCTCCAAACCGTTTATGGTCACGTCAAGGGTATATCC
>JAGQXC010000046.1 GCA_020436785.1 Saprospiraceae bacterium
AAAACCATTTCATCATTGCCATTCGCAATCTATTGAAGCGAAAGTTTTTTGCGGGCATCAATGTATTGGGCATGACGGCAGGCATCACGGCCTGTTTGCTCATTGCCTTGTATGTCCTGGATGAATTCAGTTATGATCGTTTTCATATCAATGCGGACCGGATCTACCAGGTGGGGCGGCATAATAAGTTCGGAGACCAGGACATTCGCAGTGCATCCACTTGTCCTCCCCTGGCAGATGCCATGCTGACAGAGATACCGGAAGTGGAAGCCACCCTCAGAATGAATGGCGCCGGCAAACCCGTTTTTCGCTACCGGGACCAGGCATTTACCGAGGAAAATGTGTTTAATACCGAAAGTAATTTTTTTGAATTCTTTTCTTTCAAACTTATTTCTGGCAATGCCAAAACCGCATTAAAAGAACCTTTTACCGTCGTACTGTCCGAGAAGACAGCGCGAAAATTATTCGGCGACGAAAATCCACTGGAGAAATTAATAACCATCGATGGGGGCCTGGGAAAAATCACTTATAAAGTGACCGGTGTTGCCGCAAATTGTCCCACGAATTCGCATTTTCATTTTGATGCATTGCTGGCTGCCGAAGGTCCCGATAATTATTTTAAATTAAATGCCTGGCTAAATAGCGGGGTATATACCTATTTTTTGTTGAAGGACAATGCTTCCGTGGCGGTGGTAGAGAATAAGCTGGATAATCTGGTAACCAAATATGTAGCCCCTGAACTAAAGAATTTCCTGGGCAACAACCTGGACCAGTTTCGCAAGGCTGGTGGAATTTATAAATACTACACGACGAAATTAACCGATATCCATTTGAACTCCACTTCGCTGGAAGATATTGAGCCGGGCGGCAGCAGAATGTACCTGTTGATCCTGGCCGGTATTGGCCTTTTTATCCTGGCTATTGCGTGCGTTAATTTCATGAATATGTCCACCGCACAATCGGCCATGCGGGCCAAGGAAGTGGGATTGCGGAAAACGCTGGGGTCGCATCGCAGTCAGATGATTGCGCAATTTCTGACCGAGTCTGTGATGTTCAGTTTGGTAGCGGTTGTATTGGCGTTGACGCTTTGCTACTTTTTACTTCCCGTCTTTAATAGGCTATCCGGAAAAGAATTGGCCATGGTCAATTTATTCGGGAGCAAATTCCTATTGATCGCTGGAATGATGCTGATTATTGTAGGATTGCTTGCCGGTAGTTATCCTGCGTTTTACCTTACCTCTTTTCACCCTGTGGATGTCCTGAAGGGACAGGTCACCACCGGATTCAAAAACAAAGGCATCCGCAGCATGCTGGTGGTGTTTCAATTTGCCGTTTCGATTTTCCTTATCATTTTCACCTCCGTTGTTTATGAGCAAATCAAATTCATGCAAGAACAACAGATGGGCATGGACAAAAACAATGTGCTGGTGATTGAGGACGTCTACCGGCTCGGTAATAATGCGGAATCATTTCGCAATGCATTGGCCCAGCAAACCGGAGTGGTAAAAGTCAGTTTTACGGCCGTTAAATTTCCTGGAACGTACATGTCAACGGTCATGCGCGCGGTGGGTTCGGAAGGAGACCGGGTGGTTGCCAGTTATTATTCCGACTACGACTCCCGGGACGTCTTGAAGTTTGAGATGAAAGATGGCCGCTATTTTTCCAAAGATTTTCCGAGTGATACGAACGCCGTGGTCCTTAATGAAGCCGCCGCAAAAGTATTTGGATTTGATGAGGCCGCAGGCCATGAAATCCTGTTCAGCCCCAATGCCTATGTGTTTGTCCGACGGCAGGTAATCGGCATCATGAAAGATTTTAATTTTGACAGTTTTCGCGACGAGGTGCGGCCATTGGCTGTTTTTTTAAGTCCTGAACCGTCAGGCATCCTGTTGGTGAGGTACGAGGGAAATGTTAAAACGATGATTGAGAACATTTCAAAAAGCTGGAAACAATATTCCAATTCCGAACCGTTTACCTATTCGTTTATGGACCAAAATTTCGACAAGCTTTATCGTTCTGAAGAACGAATAGGTCAATTATTAAGCGCCTTTTCCGGTTTAGCCATTTTCATCGCTTGCCTGGGCTTATTCGCTCTTGCCGCATTTACGGCCGAACAGCGCACCAAGGAATTTGGCATCCGCAAAGTGCTGGGTGCATCGGTGGCGTCCTTATCCCTGCGTTTAACCAAAGAGTTCATCGTACTGGTCGTTATTGCATTCATACCCGCGGCTTCGTTGGGTTGGTGGGCTTCATCCCGGTGGTTAAACGGATTCGCCTATCGGGTAGAAATCAGTTCATTGACCATCGTGATGGCAGGGATTGCTGCCCTGGTGATTGCCTGGCTAACGGTCGGCTATCAGTCCATTAAAGCATCCCGGAACAATCCGGTGGAATCACTGCGGCACGAGTAGTCTCTATATCCATGATTAGGATCAGAGGGAGGGGAAAATAGGCAGCACATTGTGTAAAATTTTCATTTCCCTGCAGTCAATCATCGGTGGATATGGTGATTAGATAATCCCCACCTTCCAAGGTAAATCGCCCGTCATCCAGCCCTTCCACATGATCAAGATCCCTGTTTCCCGATAATTTCCTGATCTGCGTAATTCTAGCCTGAACATACGGCAAAATAATCTGGGCAGAGCTTCCTTCCGGAATGGATATCTGGTAAATAATACGGTGTTCCGTTTCCCGGTGCCAGTTGGAGACAATGTTACCAAACGGCGATTGGTAGGTGCATGAAACCGAATCAAGACCTTCCGGCATAAAGGGCGCCAGGATGAACGATTTAAAGCCGGGGTGCTCCGGATCGGCCCGGATGCCTCCCAACCACCGGTAATACCATTCGGTGACGGAACCAAACATCGGATGGCAATTGGAATACGTATTGTCGCTTTCTTTCCAGGTCTCCCAAATGGTGGTCGCTCCCTGGTCGACCATGTAACCCCAGCCCGGAAAAGCCGTGCTATTGACGATGTCGTAGACCAGCTGGGGAGAACCATACCGGGAAAGCGCTTCCAGGATGTATTTGGTGCCGAAAATGCCGGTGATGAAATGTCCGGCCGGAGCTTTTTCCACCGCCAAACGCAAGGAGTCAACCGCTGCCGGCACTTGTTCTTCAGGGATTACTTCATGATAAAGCAAGGTCGCAAACAGCGTTTGCCGGTTGATTGGATCAGACACCGGCTTATCCCAATATTCTGTGCGGATCATACTTTGCAACTTCCCGGCTAGCGTGTCGTAGGCAGCTGCTTTTTCTGTATCGCCCATCAGCGTTGCAAAAGTTTTCATGATGCGCGCGCATTGCAGGTAATGGCAGGTCCCGGTCAACTTCACCGGCACCGGTGCGAGCGACTCGTGATCACTTAATCCCGCATCCACCCACCCATCGGGATGGATGCGAGCCACTTTCTGCATCCAGTGTTTATCCAACTCATAAAGCTCTTTGACGATGCCGGTATCCTGGTAATAGAGGTACAGGTAATATTGGGTGATGAGGAACGCGGACTCCCAACTGAGGCCACAATAATTGATGCCGACGAAGGGAGCGGTATCCACAAACAAGGTATCATTCATGGCATCCACCCAGTCGTAGATGGTCTTCCGGTAAAAGGCCTGCATGTCAAAGTTGTAGATGAAGGCTTCGCTGGTGGCATTCAGGTCGCCGCCGTAGCCAAATTTTTCCCGGGCCGGGCAATCGGACTGGACGCCGACCAGGTTGGCCAGAAATGTTCTTTCGGTGATCTCCTGGATCGAATTAAGCAAGGAAGAAGAGCAGGTAAAGTGGTTGGCGCTTTTCACATTTGAATGAATAAAAAGTCCCCGGATGTCTTCCAGACGAGGTGGCGAAGCAAGTCCTCGAATTTCCATGTAGCGGTAGGTGTGGTAGGTAAATTCCGGACTGAACCAGGATTCACCGGCATCGCCCACGATATAGGTATCTGTCTGCCAGGCAATGTCGGGGGCACCCGGGCCTCCCATACCCTTTCGTTTGATCTGACCAGCGACCGCAGTCATCGGATTGAGGGTTCCATCCGCATAGATGCGTTCCCCGAAACGTATCGTGATGGTGTCACCGCGTTGACCGGTTAATTTGATCCGGTAGGTCCCGGTAAAATTGACACCCATATCGACCATCCATATTCCGGAGGCGGGACTGTAAATGGATTCGGGAATGATTTCCCGGGAGACCTGAACGGCAGGGAAAAAGGCCTTTTGCAACTGGCCACCCGGATCCCCACCCTGCAGCGCTTGATCCCATGAGTTGTCATCAAAGCCGGGAAGTTGCCAACCTTTTATTTCTTTGCCGGCGTCATAGGTGACTCCGAGGTAGACGTCATTTTTTACCAGAGGACCGTATGAAAATCGCCAGGACGTATCGGTGGCGATTTCTTGGGTTGAGCCATTTTCAAAATGCAGGATCAGCTTACCGATCCATGCCGGTTTTCCTACCTTCTCCAGGTCTGTCCTCAGATTTCGCTGGCCCCATTTGCGCAGCGGGAGCGGATTGTAAAATCCATTTCCCAACGTGACCGCCAGACAATTGTCTCCGGATTGCAGCAGGGAGGTGACATCGTATTCCGAAAAATAAATCCGTTTGCTGTAATCGGTCCAGACCGGATCCAGCACATTTTTTCCGACGGCATTCCCGTTGATCCAGGCCTGGTAGTATCCGGCGGCCGTGATCAGGAGTTTTGCCTGTTTGATTTCTCCAGTTGTCCCAAACTCCTTCCTGAACAGGGGAGCCGGTTGATCCAGGTAGAACAATGAATCCTGATCCGGAAGTGGGCGGCTGTCCTGAATCCAGGTGGCATCCGTTTCAAGGGCTGAGCCGGAATCCTGGCTATCCGCGGGCCTCTCCATGCAGGCAAAGACTAACATTAGAAATAGCCAACTATATTTTAAGTCCATGATTCGTCCAAGTATTTATAGATTAAAAATACCGGTTTACATTTGTTAATTACACAACATGAGCGCAACTTTTAATGAGCCAAAGACCGAATTTTATCCAGTGAGAAACCTATGCATAAAATAAATGCTGAATTTAAGACCAAGCCTTTGACTTTCTTATCTGGCTTCCGATCTGGTCAAAGAATAATTTGTTTCTGAGGAAAAATAGATTAGCATACGCCCAAAATGTTCGAAACTACTACAACAGCATTTTTGCTGCCGTCGAAAGCCAGTGAGGCTGAACGATTCCTAAAGTAAATAGATCTCCGGATGATATAATAGTTAAGGCCATAAACGAATAAGAAGAATGGGGAAATCTGCAAAAATATTGATATGCAAAGTACAAGTATAAATGGACTTTAAGTAAACACTCTTAACACCTAGGGGAGTTGAGCAGGTTACGATGTTTTGGGTTTATTTTTGCAAATACAAATAGGTACAGATGATGTTTGTAATAATATTAGACTATAGACTCTACAAACAATTTCCGAGTTAGGTGATACATTGGAATAATTATTATGGACGTATGAGGAAATACTTTTTGCAATTTATACCTGAAGCTTCCAATGTTAAATAATTATGGCAGAGCAATACCCCAATTCGTTAAAAGGTTTTAAAGTAAATAAAACGAAACAAATGAGGGCACTTAATACCTTCCTCTTCATACTTTTACTACTTTCATCCACCAGCTCCCAAATCCCTCTCTCACGCTGGGATCTCCGCATTGGCGCTGGAGCCAGTTTCCCAGGCATAAGGAGCATAACACCTGTTTTACTGGAGAATGAGGTCAATTATACGTTGAATGATCTCCTGACAACCAGCCTGGGAATTGACGTCGCCTGGGGTAAAAACCAAAATCACGAAAGTCTATCGTATCTGCAAGGCAATTTAAATTTATTCGTTTCTCCCTTTAAAAATTACTATCGGTCTGATCTGCGGTTTGGCTCTGGATTGAGCTACTGGAATTTGTTGACGTCGTTGTATGCCGATTCCGGAACTTCTCTTGATCAAATTCCAATCGAATCCTACACATATCAGTATGTTGGCCTCAATGCGGTCCTGGAAGTTAGGAGTATCGTCTTTACCAAATCCATGGTCGGCTTCAAACTATTAGGGCAATGGTATCATCGAAGGATTCACAACTACGCAATACTGCTGAAGTATGGTTTTGTTTTATAATTGTTACAGTTTTATCACATGGTCCAAATCCACAGCACAATTTAAATATTCAATGTCAACTAGTTCGATGTCATGGTAAGCCTCCCCTCAATGCACTATTTTGACGTATATCACCCTGAAAAAAATGATCAACGAGTGAATACTGAGCAATTGGTCATGAAAAAACTCAACAATACCATCGACTAGAAAAAATCAATCATTTATAACCTGTCGATTTTGTGGCCGTTTTACTCATTAATTTGTTGACCTTTATTGTTTGTTATGGTTTTACACTGAGAGAAGATCGGCTCCGATGACATTTTGGTCAGGTCCGGCTATAAAGAACATTGCCGCAGTATGACGATCTTAAACGAGGGTGAAACGAAGTGGCTTTCCGATCATTATCCGGTGATGGCTACGTTTGAGTTTTGAGGAGACCACCAAGGAAGCGCTTTCCAACCTGGTCAAAGTGGTTGCATATTTGCAGGGTTTATTGAATATACAATTCCATGATCAGACCTTTTGCCATGCAGGATAAAGCACAGGTCATTGCGCTGTTCCGGCGCAATACCCCGGCGGCTTTCGATCCTGCGGAAGAACTGGATTTTGAACATTACCTGAATCATGAAAGAGAGGATTATTTCGTTTTTGAAACGGAGGGCCACATCGTCGGGGCCGGAGGAATCAACTACTTTCTGGAAGAGAACACCGCCCGGATCGCCTGGGACATGATTGACCCGGACAGGCACGGACAGGGCATCGGTAAAAAACTAACGGAGTACCGGCTGGAACGCATCCACCAACATCCGGGAATCACCCAAATCGTCGTGAGGACTTCACAACTGGCGTACGCCTTCTATGAAAAAATGGGTTTCCAATTGGAAAGCATTGAGAAGGATCATTGGGCCAAAAATTACCACCTTTACCTCATGAAAATGACCATTATCAAACCACAATAACTCATGGATTTTAATCCCAACAACCCCATCGTCCAATATTGTTTGGAAGGCATGACCCGGGAAGACCAGGGTAACCCGGAGGAGGCAAGCCGCATCTATCGCCAGGCCTGGGAGGAAGCAAGCAACGATTTTGAACAATTCCTGGCGGCTTATTACATCGCCCGGCTGCAAGAAGATCCATCCGGCCAGTTGCAATGGCTTACCACGGCCGTCCAGCATGCACAAAATACCAATACCCTGAGCGCCAACAGCGCATTGCCCAATCTCTACCGGAAAATGGCTACCTGCCATAATGCGTTGCAAGAGCCGGAGCAGGCATCCAGGTATGAAGCGCTGGCGGACCAAACAGCCAACCAATTAGCCGATGCCGGTCCGTTCTATCATGGCACCAAAGCCAATCTGCAGGTGGGGGATCAACTCACCGCCGGCTACCGGTCCAACTACCGCAGCGAAATCACCATGAACCACATTTATTTCACCGCACTGATCCATGGCGCCGGCCTGGCTGCCGAGCTGGCGGCAGGCGAAGCACCACCACGCGTTTACCTGGTTGAACCCACCGGTCCTTTCGAGAACGATCCGAACGTAAC
>JAGQXC010000430.1 GCA_020436785.1 Saprospiraceae bacterium
CACACCCCATACCCCATACCCCATACCCAGTCCCAATGATCAAAGTCATTCCGGTTAAACGCATCCGCTTATTCGAATGGCTTTACATTTGCACATCTTGCCATTAAGGACCACTTAAGGGATAAATGCCATTGAAGATCAGCGAACATAGCATGCCTGAAGCCAATTGCCTCACCTGTTTCAATCGAAGTATTTCATTATTTGCTTCGTTGGATCGTGATGAGTTGGTCCTATTGAACGCCCAGAAAAAATGCCTGACCTTTCCCAAAGACGAATACCTTTTTCGTCAGGGAAGCTGGCCATTAGGATTGTATGCGCTGTCTCACGGTAAGGTTAAAAATGTACGCGTTTCATCCAATGGCGACGAACACATTTTCTCACTGGGGAAAGCCGTCGAATTTTTAGGCTTTTATGACTTTATGGGCGATCAACCCTATTCGTTTTCCTGTGTGGCTCTGGAACCAAGTCAGGTTTGCTTCATTCCCCGCAACTACTTCATGGACTTGTTGCACCGTAATCCGGAAATTGCCATTAAGACTTTGCAAGCCGTAAGTCAACAATTTGCCATGGCGATCGAACGTACCACCAATTTACAAAGCAAACACATGCGCGGCAGGATGGCAGATACCCTTTTATACCTTTACGATCTGTTTGAACATGACCGCCAGGGTGATCGACTGCGATTGCATTTAAAGCGTAGCGATTTTGCCGCACTTTCGGAAATGAATGTTGCCAACGCCATCCGCACCCTATCGGAATTCACCAAATCGGGACTGATCTCCTTTGATGAAGATGTTATTCAATACCATGACCTGGATGGCCTGCACAAGATCAGTGAGCTGAATTAATACCCCTTTTCCGGCAATTTGTTTTGTAATTGGTTAAAAATAAGTGATTAAAGCATTATATTTGATTATAATATGATATAAAGCATAGTTGCTTATGCTATAAAGCATAGTACCGCTTGACGGTTCCAATTAATATTGACTCCCGGTTAGAGAGTAGAGTGGAATTTGAATGCCTAACCTAAACGTAACGGAGAAAGATGAGCAACAAATCCCCAATCCGTAATACGTTTTATTGTCCCCAACCTGTATCGAACTAATACCATTATTGGTTGGCATATTGCATGTCTGTCAGGGCTGGCTAGGCAGCATTGGTACACTCCAACTTTCTGCATGGTTTAAATCAACGAGCAATGAAGTCAAAATTTACCCGAGATGCTTTATTCCTGGCTGGCCTGTGGATGGTGATCCAGGGAAATCTGTCAGGACAGGAAAACCGTTCTTACGACGGATGGCTTAATCACCCGGATCATTTCTGGGGAGCCAGTTACACTAAAGTAGAATACCAATCACCACCTGCCTATGGAAATGGTTTTTCAACACCGGCGGGAGCCAATCGGCCGAATCCACGTTACATCAGCAACCAAATCTTCCGCCAAAATGGTATCGTAGGTGACCCGGATGGCCGCAGTGCCTTTATGTGGGGGTGGGGTCAATTCATTGATCACGACATCACGCTAAGCCCTGACATCGCTTCCGAATCACTGCCCATACCGGTGCCGATGGGTGATCCTTACTTTGATCCTCTCCGTACGGGCACCCAAATGATACCCATGTTGCGCTCGGATTACGATCATAATACCGGTACCGATCCAACCAATCCGCGGCGGCACATCAATACCACCACTGCATACATCGATGGTTCTGCCGTTTATGGTCCCGATGAAAAACGGGTCAAATGGCTGCGCACCTTCAGTCGGGGGAAACTAAAAATGTCGACCGGAGGCATGCTGCCGTACAATACGGTTGATGGGGAAAAGGAAAGTGCCGTCGATCCTGCTGCACCGGAAATGGCCATGCCTTTTCCTTACATCAAAAAATATTACGTAGCCGGGGATGTTCGGGCCAACGAGAATCCTTTCCTTACCGCGATCCATACCTTATTTGTCCGTGAACACAACCGGCTTTGCAACCAGATACTTAAGAATCACCCGGACTGGAACGATGAGCAAATATTTCAGAAAGCGCGCAAATTGGTAGGCGGCATCATGGAAGCCATCGTCTATGAAGAGTGGTTGCCAGCCATGGGGATTCAACTGCCCGAATACCCCGGATATGACAAGTCGGTCAACCCCAGCATGCTTAACGAATTTGTTGTGGCAGCCTTCCGTTATGGTCATACAACCATCAATCCTTTGATCAACCGGCTGGACAATTTTGGCCACGCCATCCCGGAAGGCCCTGTCGCCTTGCGCAATGCCTTCTTTAATCCGGAGGCGATCACCGGCGCGATGGGGATTGAACCCTACCTGATGGGTGGAGTTGGAAATGCCCAGCAAAATCTTGATTGTAAGGTCATTGATGATTTACGCAATTTCTTGTTCGGGCCTCCGGGAGCCGGGGGATTGGACCTTGCCTCTATAAATATTAACCGCGGAAGGGATCGGGGCATCGCTCCATACAACATCATGCGCACCTATTTTGGCATGCCTTCACTTAACGCGTTCAATCAAATAACTACCGACCCATTGATGCAGGCCGCATTGGATGAGACCTACGGAGGAGATATCAACCTGATCGACCCCTGGGTAGGCATGTTGGCCGAAGATCACATTCCCGGCACCATGTTTGGCCCAACCGCTATGGCAGTAGTTCGGGAGCAATTCCTGAATCTGCAGGTAGGAGACCGGTTCTATTACCTGAATGACAAAGCGTTGACCACTGAGGAAAAGGCTACGATCCAGCAGACCCGGTTGGCCGATGTGATCCGTCGCAATACGACACTGGGATTTTTCCCGGATGATGCTTTCCAGACCTGGATTTTCGAACCTTTGGTCAACCGTACCATCGACGGCACCCTTAATAACCCATTTAATCCGTCCTGGGGGGCTACCAATACCGAAGTCTCCGTGGCCTCCGGATTGCATTTTACGGATGGAATTTCGGTTCCTTCGGGAGAGGACCGGCCCAATCCGCGTCTCATCAGTAATGAGATCTTTGCACAGGAAGGACACATCAACGATAAACTCGATCTCTCAGCCTATGCCTGGGGGTTCGGTCAGTTCATCGATCACGACATCACCCTCAGTCCCGATCAACATACTGAAAGCATGCCCATCGAGATTCCGGCTTTCGATGCATTCTTTGATCCCCAAGGCAACGGAAATGTAACCATGCCCATGTTACGATCGGATTTTATGTCCGGAACCGGTACCAATCGGGCCAATCCCCGCATGTATTACAATGGCATTACTGCTTTTATTGACGGCTCGGCGGTCTATGGATCGGATGCAAAGCGGGCAGCCTGGTTGCGCACTTTCCAGGATGGTAAGCTCAAGACATCCAGCGGAGATATGTTGCCGTACAATACGGTAAGCGGTGAATACGGAGATGCCATCGATGCCGAGGCTCCTGCCATGGCCATGCCTTTTCCCAACGTCGAACACTACTTCATAGCCGGGGATGTACGGGCCAACGAAAATGCTTTCCTGACATCTATCCATACGGTATTTGTACGTGAACACAATCGGCAGTGCGACCAGTTGAAGCAGCAAAATCCCCAATGGACCGACGAACAGTTGTATCAATACGCTCGTAAGATCGTCGGAGGTTTGATCGAATCCATTGTTTATGAAGAATGGTTGCCCACCTTGGGGGTCGAGCTTCCCGCCTATCAGGGATTTCAGGCAGCCGTCAATCCTGCCATCATGAACGTCTTTTCCACAGCGGCTTACCGGTATGGGCACTCCACCATTGGTCAGGAGTTTGTGATGATGGACAACGAAGGGAATTATATGGATCCCGGCCAAATGCCACTACGTGATCTGTTCTTCAATCCTGGTATTATGGGTACCATGGGTGATGTAGCACCTTTTTTGGGAGGAATGACCACCGTGCCCGCTCAGGACTTTGATTGCCATGTCATTGACGACCTGCGTAACTTTTTGTTTGGTCCTCCCGGAGCCGGGGGCCTCGACCTGGTCTCTCTAAACCTGAACCGGGGCCGTGATCGTGGATTGGCGGATTACAATACCATCCGAGCCAGTTTCGGTTTGCCAAAATTGACATCTTTTTCTCAGTTATCATCGGATCCGGTATTGAACCAGCACTTTGCCTTCGTCTACCAGGACATCAATACCATCGATCCCTGGGCCGGGATGCTTGCGGAAGACCATATGCCGGGAGCGCTCTTTGGTCCTACGGCGATGACGATCATCAAGAAACAATTCCAGGACATCCGCGACGGCGACCGGTTCTATTTTGAAAATGATCCGGTGCTCACCGTCTCCGAAAAATCCACCATTAAGAACACTCGATTTGCAGACATCATTCGCAGGAATACCGGGATTACGTTTATATCCGATGCGGTGTTCAAATTGGAGAAATCCTCGACATCCGTTTTAGCTGTTAACCAGACGCTGGATATTGCTGTTTACCCCAACCCGGCAGCCAATGAGCTCCAGCTCCGGCTACCTGAACATATGACTCTGTCGGACCATGCTATGGTGCAAATTGCCGATCAGACCGGAGTCATCCTGACGACCATTCCTCTTCGTGAACATATGCTTAATGGAGCGATTCGTCTGGACATCAGCCGGCTTCCGGCCCAACATTTATACGTCCTAACCTTGGTTAATGACCAGGAGGTTGGCACCAAATTGTTTATGAAACGATGATTTCCAGGTAAACGAGTCCAGATTTAATCCATTCACCCCCTTTCGCGCAACGTGAGGGGGTGTTTTTTTATTGAGGATTGAAGATTTAGGATTTGAGGTAATGATTTGTTACTCCAACCAAAATAGGGCTTCACGAGAATGACCCTGCGCCCGTTTCATTGCCAGAACTCAGCGCGTACTGAAACCCAAAATCCGTAATGAAGGCACCTAAAAACGCCTTATCTTTGCCACCGAATCATGAAATCTGAATATGATCAAATATTTGGTGCCAACAGACTATTCGAAGAATGCGACAGAAGCATTGCAATACGCCATCCAACTTTCGAATAAGCAACCATCCATCATTTACCTTCTGCATGTCTACCGGGTTAAGGAAAAAGCGGGAATGATCATGTCTTTTGAAGAAAAATTGCAGGAAGACAATGAGCTGCAGTTGGAGGATCTGGTTGCCACACTGGCGCATCAGATGGATGAAAACACCCGGGTAGAGATCAAAGCCCTTTCCGGTGATGCCGCACAACTTATCCAATGGATGGCTGAATTGAATGGAGTGGATTACATCATCATGGGTGCTCAAGGTGAAACCCGTGATTCCAACGTAGCCTTTGGCAGTACACTGGGAGGTGTGATCAAAAACACCAAAACACCGGTACTGGTGGTGCCTCCGGATTACCACTGCAAATTGCCTAAACGCATCCTTTTTGCCTTTCGAAAACTGACCACGCATGCCCATGAACTGGTCCGGCCGTTTCGGTGGATGCTCTCAATTTGTGGAGCCAAATTATCTGTATTGCATGTACTGGTCAATGAGGAAGATACCATGGAGGTCGAACTGGGTGACTTGTTTACCCACCAGGCATTCAATGAAGCAGAGATTGAGGCAACTTCTTTGCCGGTAGGGGTTCAGACGTATCTTACGGATCATCCGGTGGACTGGGTGTGCATGATAAAACGAAACCGGGGTATTTTTGAGCGTCTTTTTACCACCAACCGTTTTTATAAAAGTGATTTTTCAATTCCGGTTCCGGTTTTGTTGATCCCGGAACTGACTACAACGATCTGATACCATGGAAATTTCCGGACCGACCTATGACGTTGTGATCATTGGCGGTGGACCCATTGGGTTGGCTTGCGCCATTGAAGCACGGCGCCGGAACCTGACGCATATTATCCTTGAAAAAGGGGTACTCGTCAATTCGATCTATCATTTTCCGGTAAATATGACGTTCTTCTCCACATCCAACTTGCTGGAGATTGGGGAAGTCCCTTTCATCGCTCATGCCGATAAGCCCACCCGCCGGGAAGCGCTGGAGTATTTTCGGCGGGTAGTGGATACCTGGCGGTTAAATATTCATCTTTATGAACCAGTCACGGGTATGTACCGGCTGGATGAGGCACACTATGCGGTCGTGACTGCCAAAGATACCTATCGCGGACATGCCGTTGTCGTAGCAACCGGTTTTTACGATTGTGCCAATTTAATGGATATTCCCGGGGAAGACTTACCCAAAGTAAAACATTATTACGACGATCCGCATCCCTACATCGGCCAAAAAGTGGTCGTGGTTGGAGCCGCCAATTCGGCTTGTGATGTGGCATTGGAAACCTATTATAAAGGCGCTCAGGTGACCATGGTCATCCGGGAGGACCAGATCCGGCCCAGTGTCAAATACTGGATTCGACCCAACATCGAAAACCGCATCAAAGAAGGTTCCATTAAAGCATATTTCAATTCAAATCTTATAGAAATCCGGACCAATGAAGTGGATGTGTTGACTCCGGAGG
>JAGQXC010000431.1 GCA_020436785.1 Saprospiraceae bacterium
GAATGGCCAATTTCATGGCGTCCTCGTTTTGGTTAAAGGCTATCTCGTTCATTCCGGCGATCTTGTTCATGTAGGGTTGGATGTGTTTTAAACCGCAAAAGATACTAAGAATATTACCATTTCAGCGCGCTTCAATTTGAATGGGAAGATCCGTAAAATGTAGTTAAATGATGGCTTTACCAGGGAATTTCTTATGTTGAGCGACAGTCCATCAAAGGTCCTCTCAATCTGCCGGAACAGCCTATTGAACCCAGCTGCCATAGAACCAGCAGTGAATTCAGCTCCTCTTTACAGCATCAAGATCCTGTTTACAGTTGTTTGATTTCGTCAAAATCCTTAATGATTTATTCATATGAATTTTTGAAGGTAATCCGTAGAGAAGCAGACTTTTGTACTGGATTAATAATAATGTCTTATATTTTAATCCCAAATGTATAATTCCCTTATATTCTATAAATAATGCCTTATGAAGCAATATTTACGATTTTTTTGGCTGGTTATCCCATTGGTATTGCCTTTGGCACTGCGGGCCCAGACCATTCAGGTTAGCGGGGTGGTCCTGGATGACGAAACAGCCACTCCATTGCCTGGTGTGTCCATCACCATCAAGTCGACAACGGCCGGTGTGATCTCCGAACCTGACGGTACTTTTTCGATCATGGCGCCTCACGATGCGATTCTGGTTTTTTCCTACATCGGCATGCTTACACAGGAAATTGAAGTGAACAACCAATCCCGTCTCGAAGTCCGGATGGTTACCGACGCGGTCAATCTCTCGGAAGTAGTGGTGGTCGGCTACGGAACGCAGAAAAAGGCGAATTTATCCGGCGCGGTCGACCAGATAAATACCGAACAATTGGAAAACAGACCCATCAGCAACCTATCCCAGGGGCTGCAGGGACTGGTCCCCAATTTTAATGTGGATTTTACCGGCGGTGAGCCCGGTGCTGCTGCCCAGTTCAATATCCGGGGATTTACATCGATTAATGGAGGCAGTCCGCTTTTTGTAGTCGATGGGGTACCCTATGACGCGAATGAGCTCAACTTTCTCAATCCCAGTGACATCGCGTCCATTTCAGTATTGAAGGACGCGTCTTCAGCGGCCATTTATGGTGCACGGGGAGCATTTGGGGTGGTCCTGATATCCACAAAAACCGGCAAGGAAGATAAAATCTCCTATTCCAATTACATCTCCATGGCCCGCCCGACCGTCTTGCCCCAGCCGGTTACCGATCCTTACATCTTCCTGCGCATCGCAGAACTGTCCACCAACAACACGCCCTGGGATTACAACAACTACACCGATGAAGAATATCTGTGGGCACGTCAACGCTCTGACGATCCTTCCATCGAGTCGGTCCGGTTGGATCCGCTGAATCCCAATCAGTACATTTACATGGGAAGTCAAGACTGGAACGATTATTTTTTCCGGCGGAATTCATTCTCCCAATCCCACAACCTGTCCTTCAGCGGATCCAAAGAAAAGTTCAATTATTTTGTTTCGGGAAACATCTCCGGTGAAGGTGGCCTCAACAAGCTGACTACCGACAATTGGAGCCGTTATGCC
>JAGQXC010000432.1 GCA_020436785.1 Saprospiraceae bacterium
ATAGGGGTTGCGGTCATCACCAGGACATGAGGCGGAAAGGGTGAAGCTTTTTGCCAGAGCCTTGAACGTTGCTCCACTCCGAAGCGATGTTGCTCGTCGATGATACACAACCCCAACCTTTTGAATCGCACGGGGTCTTCCAACAGCGCATGTGTTCCGACCATGATGTGGATTTCGCCGGCGTGTAACCAGCGCAGGATCTCTTTACGCGGATTGCCTTTGACCGAACCGGACAAATAAGCGATCCGCACACCCAAACCCAGCGTGAATTGGGTCAGTGACCGGTAATGTTGACTGGCAAGAATTTCCGTTGGAGCGAGCAGGCAACTTTGGTATTCATTATCCAGGGCAATCAGCATACACATTAATGCCACCATGGTCTTGCCGCTGCCCACATCGCCCTGGAGAAGACGGTTCATTTGATACCCGGAACCTAAATCCTTACGGATCTCCTTAATCACGCGCTTTTGGGCATTGGTCAGTTCAAAAGGCAGCTTTTGAGCATAAAATGAATGGAGAAAATCACCGACTACGGGAAAATCATAGCCTTTGGTTGCCAAAGTCCGTTGCTGTTTAAGGTAAAGCAACCGTAATTGCGAAAAAAACAGTTCTTCAAATTTTAACCGGAAGGAAGCGCGGTCCAGGCTTTCCTGGTCGGGGGGATAATGGATAAATTCCAGGGCCTGATGACGGTCAATGAGTTTCGTCTTGGTCAATAAATAGCCGGGCAAGGTCTCCGGAATCACCGTGTCTTTCAGACGCTCCAGTAAATGCGCCATTAAGCGGGCACGATTTCGGCTGTCCAGACCGGCCTGATTCAGTTTTTCGGTGCTGCGGTATACCGGTTCAAACCGGTTAGGCTTACGCTGTCCGCCGCTCTTTTCAATTTCCGGATGGGCCATGGTCGCTGTCCCTTTGAACAGATTGACCTTGCCATAAAGGATGTATTCCGTACCAACAACCAGATTCTCTATCCACTGAAAGCCTTTAAACCAGATGAGCTGGATGGTTCCTGTTTCATCTCGAAGTTTGCCGGTCATTCTCTTTTTACGTCCTGCCCCGGCTTGTCGGAGGTCGGTCAGGATGCCTTTAAGCTGGACGGTGATTCCGTCTTCAAGGTCTCTGATCTGGTAAAAGGTGGTTTTGTCAATATACCGGAACGGAAAATCAAAAAGCAGGTCGGCAAACGTATGTATTCCCAATTCCTGCTGCAACAGCAATGCCCGCTTGGGGCCAACGCCCTTCAAAAATTCGATGGGACTGAGCAGGATGTGATTTTTTGCGATCAATTTTTCGCTTTTCTCGGTGATTCCGGGATGATGTATCGTACAAATGTACGGACCATTTGGTATTTGAGTTCACCGCGCCCGCAGGAGGAGCTGGCGAAGCGCGTTTTATATAATATATTTGCAGGAAATCGCACATCATGCCATCAATACGTCAAAGCCAGGTCGCTGAATTGGTCAAACGGAGCATTTCGATGTATTTGGCCCAGGAAGGTTCCTATTTATATGGAGATCCCCTCGTGACGGTGACCAATGTTGTGATGTCTCCGGACCTGCTGATCGCCAAGGTATACCTCAGCGTTTTCAATACTGAAAATAAACAGGCGGTAATCCTGGAATTGGAAGAGAATTATGTTCGTGTGAGACAGGCAATGTCTATCCGCCTGCGAAAGCAACTGCGCCGAATGCCCCAGTTTGAGTTTTTTCTGGATGATACCCTCGATGAAATGTATCGTCTCCGTGATTTGTTCCAACGGCTGCACGACGATCATCAGATGGGGGAAGAAGAATAGCCAGCTTTGGTTCAGACTGGATCGAGGATCAATTTTCTGCCGGGATACCAACCTGCGAGCACACCTTCTTTTAAGGCAAATGGAGTATACCATACTTCAGGTACCTGGAATTCTTCCAGGATGAATACGATCAAAGCACAGGCCATGACAATGTATCCCACTCGTTCGGAAGGAATGGCAGGATGCGCTTCCCGGGCTCGCCGGTCCATGGAGATTATTTCATGGCAGACATCAAGCACGTCTGAGAATGCCCAAGGATTCTGCTGTGAAAAATAGTCGTCCAGGACTTCGAAACTGCCGGATGCACCAATTAATACCGGCTTTTCTGACCGGTACTTTTCAATCAGAGGTGCATAATAAGTCATCAAATGATCACGGATGGCTTTCCCTTCGGTGGGATGCAATGGATCGGAATGGTGGAATAATCCGTGGAGAACGGCCACACCCACCGGGTAACTGTCTGCCTCCAGGTATTTATCGTAACGATGAAAAATACTTTCGACACTACCACCACCAATATCCAGCATCAGTGACAGGTGCAATTGATCAAGCGGTACATCCATTTTTATTCCGTCACTGATCAGTGAAGCTTCCCGCTCCGGAGAAATCACTTCCACGTGCAAGCCGGTTTGTTGATTAACCCGGGCAAGGAATTCTGCCGAATTGGAAGCGGTACGCAATGCTGCAGTACCAATCGCCCGATATGCTTCGACGTCGAAATCCTTCAGTTTCCGGGCAAATTCCGAGAGGGTTTGTACACCGCGTTCCATCGCAGCAGATGACAACGTTTGTATGCCATCGGCTCCGAGTTTTACATAGACGCGTTCTTTATGCACGGCATGGAGCGATGGTCCGGCCGGTTCAACGATCAGCAAATGAAAAGTGTTGGTACCAAGATCGATAACGGCTTTGCGTCCCATGGTTTGCATTTCCCACAAAGATAGCCCTTGTCATTTGCTTCGTAGTATCCGCCAAGCCCCAGGGTTAAAACGTAACAAAGGAATAGACACCCAGGTGGTATTCTTTCCAGTTCCTCAGGGCATTGCTCATGATCTGACTGGATTCGGCATCAAAAAGCAGTCCCAAAGAACGGGAAAAACGAAATCCCAGCCCCCAATGCTTCCCGATGTAATACCCTACACCCAGAAGAACACTAATGTCATTCGTGTCGAATTCCCTGGCGACGTTATTGAAGTTCTCAGGGAGCACGCTTTTATCGATAATGGTGGAACGGATCAGCCGGCCCAGGGAAACGCCTCCGAAGGCATCCATGTGATAAAAGGATTCGGATGGATCAAGCCAGTCATACAAATGGAATAAAACGTTGACTTCGGCATATTCTAAATGTACTTTCTTGGGAATGTCCAGATAATCCGGATTGCGGAATTTTTGGGACTGACTTCCTCGTTGACTGTACATCAACTCGACGGAAAGAGAAAAACGGTCGGCCAGGTGCGCCGTGGATGAAATGCCACCCATCAATCCAAAGTGGTCGTATCCCTGCAAATTATCACCGTCGATCTGGCTCAGCGTCAAGCCGGCAAGGGCCCCAAGGGAAAAACGGGAAGCTTCGGTGGATGATTGACCGGTAAGCAATCCTGGGAAGAACAGTAATAAAGCGAACCAGGCTGGAAACCACCTGCCTGTGCACCCCTTAACCGGATGATCGTATTTGTATTTTCGCAATTCGTTCATATGATCCGAACCATGTAAAAACGAATATCTTTGTTTTAAATTAAACACCCGATGGCAAATTTCACGAAAAGGACGTTGGAAAAATTGGAACACCTCTATCAAGAGTTGGAATATACCGTACGATATGAAAAAGGAAACTTCCAATCCGGCTATTGCCTCGTGGAAAATCAGAAAGTGGTTGTGATCAACAAGTTTTTTGAGGTGGACGGCCGGGTCCAGGTGTTGCTTGACCTGCTAGGCACCATTGATTTCGATCCGGAAAAATTTTCAGAGGAAGGGAAGAAATACTGGATTTCCCTGCGCCCTCACCTAACTGAAGTCCAGGTCAGTGAAGATTAATGTGCTGGGGACCGGTACCTCGCAAGGTATACCCGTCATTGGTTGCTCTTGTGCCGTGTGCCGATCCCGGGATCCCCGCGATAAGCGATTGCGTACTTCTGTGATGGTAAGTGACGATCAGACCACCATCGTCATTGATGTAGGACCCGATTTCCGTCAGCAAATGTTACGTGAGTCGGTCCAGCGTGTCGATGCGATCCTGCTAACCCATGAACACAATGATCATGTCAGTGGTCTCGATGATGTCAGGCCCTATAATTTTATGACCCGCAAGGACATGCCGGTTTACGGGCTGCCCCGGGTGTTGGAAGATGTCCGCCAACGGTTCCGGTATATTTTTGAAGATAATCCCTATCCGGGTGCCCCGCGCATCAAAGCCATCGAAATTACTCCCTACCAATCACTCGAAATTGGGACGATCGAAGTCCTGCCACTCCGCGTTCACCACGGTTCCCTGGATATCCTGGGGTTTCTTTTTCCCGGGTTTGCGTACCTCACCGACGTAAAATCCATTCCGGTGCGCAGTTTGGAACTGCTCTCCGGCATAGAAATTCTGATCATCAGTGCCTTACACCACAAGGCACATCATTCCCATCTTAATTTGCGCGAAGCGCTGGATTTGATCGAACGAATTGGCCCGCGAAAGTGTTATTTGACCCACATGAGCCACGAAATGGGTTTATATGCCCACATTCAGGCTCAACTTCCTCTCGGTGTAGAATTGGCCTATGATGGCCTCGAAATAGAACTGTAAATGAATAAACTGGCACAGGCTACCAGTCCTTACCTGTTGCAACATGCGCATAACCCGGTAGATTGGTATCCCTGGGGTGCAGAAGCATTGCAACGCGCACGGGATGAAAATAAACCCATTTTAGTCAGCATCGGCTATTCCAGTTGTCATTGGTGTCATGTGATGGAACGGGAATCGTTCATTGACCCGGAAGTCGCTGACTTCATGAACCGTCATTTCATCAACATCAAGGTGGATCGGGAAGAACGTCCCGATCTTGATCAGGTCTACATGGATGCCGTGCAGATACTCACCGGGAGAGGAGGATGGCCTTTGAATTGTTTTTTGCTCCCCGACCTCCGTCCTTTTTATGGAGGAACCTATTTCCCCCCTCAGCCAAGGCATGGCATGCCTTCCTGGATTCAATTATTGCAACGATTGCATCAGGCATTTGTCCGGGACCGTGAAAATGTAGTCAAACAAGCTGAACAAATTACCCGGGCGATTACTACCCAAAAGGGCTTATTGCTGCATAAAGCAGGCGAGCAGGCTGCGCCTTCACCGGAAAGTGCCCTGGAAGAATGGTATTATGAGTTGGCTAAACAGTTCGACCGACAATACGGGGGGGTTGGATCGGCGCCGAAATTCCCCATGGCACCAAATTTAAACCTCTTGTTGAGATTGCATCACCATACCGGCCTGGAAGCGGCTTTGAATCAGGTGAAGCTCACGGTGGAACAGATGTTGCGGGGGGGCATCTATGATCTGATTGGCGGTGGGTTGTCCCGGTATGCCACCGACCGTGCCTGGCACATACCTCATTTCGAGAAAATGCTGTACGACAATGCGCAGTTTATTCAGCTCCTAACCAGCCTGTATCAATTGGACCGTGATGAGAAATGGATCTTTTATCTGCGGGACGTCATGCAATTTCTCAACCGGGAAATGCGTGATGAGCAAGGTGGGTATTTTAGCGCGCTCGATGCCGATTCAGAAGGTGAGGAAGGCAAGTTTTATACCTGGTCCTGGTCGGATTTGGAGCAAGCCATGGATGCGGAACAATGGAGCTGGTTTACCCAGCATTTTGAGGTTAAGCCTGCCGGAAATTGGGAAAACACCAATATCCTCTATCTCCGGGAAGGGACTTCTCCGGATGTGTTGCTCTCGACTCATTCCCCTTGGGAGGACATCCGACAAAAATTGTATTCCATCCGCGACAATCGCATCCGGCCACAACGGGATGACAAGGTATCCACGCATTGGAATGGTTTGATGCTACAGGCGTTGTACCAGGCTGCATTTGCCCTTGACGATGATGAGATGATCCGTGAAGCCGACCGGACCATGAACATTTTCCTCGAGCGGTTCCGACAAGCCGGGCGAATTGCACACAGCTATGCCCGTGGAACATGGCAGGAGGAAGTTTTTCTCGATGATTATGCCGGACTGCTCGGTGCGCTGGTAGAGCGAATCCAATTGCCGGAAGGTAAAGCCTATCTGCCCACGGCCGTCGATTTGATGGAGGCCGTCATTGAAAACTACTGGCTTGAGGAGACCGGTGAGTGGCTTTTGGTTGCCCGGGAGGAGAATCAATTGCCAATGGACATTCATCCATTGTACGATTACGTATATCCTTCGGCCGGAAGCGCCATAACGGCTGCGTTGTTCCGCCTGGGAAATTTGCTGGACCGAACGGACTGGATAAGAATTAGCGAAAAATCCGTCACCCACATGCAGCCATTGGTGCATGGATACCTGTCCGGGTTTGCTGCCTGGGCGGTCAATCTCATCGATCATTGGAATGGCATCCAGCAACTGGCCATCATTGGTCCCGGTGCCAATAAAGCAACCGCCGCGTTAGGGAAATATTATTGGCCCAATATGGTGAGAATGGCTTCCATTCAACCGGACCCAGAATTGCCTTTACTGCAAAATCACCAGGGACCGTTCGATCGGACCAGATATTTTCTCTGTGAGCAATATGCTTGCAAAGCACCGGTTGAAAACGTTAAAGAACTACAGGCATTAAGACAAAACGTTTATTTTTAAAAACAGAAGTGCGTCGATTCTGAAGAGAACCATCCATATTATTCTTTTTGCGTTGTTGTGCATTTCCATGTTGCAAGCCCAGCAACTTGGACAGTCATCCTTGTTTTTTGGTGACAAGTATTTGCAGAATCCGGCCTATGCCGGATTTGATCGTTCGCTCAGCATTCTGGCAGGGTACCGGACCCAATGGCTTGGTCTGGATCGAAACCCGGTCAGCCAGGTAATCAGTGCTCATATGCCGGTTTATGCACTAAATGGGGGGGTGGGGCTGAATCTGGTCAATGAATTCCTGGGTGCGGAGAAGACCTTGCGACTAAGTATGTCTTACAATTATGTATTCAACAACGATTATGGAACCTGGAGCGGCGGGCTCCGGCTAGGCGTATTACAAAAAAGTCTGGATGGAGCATTACTGAGGACTCCCACCGGCATTTACGAAGGGAATCAGATCAATCACCAGGATCCCATCCTGCCAGAACAACTGGTCAGCGGTTCAAATTGGTTTACCAGTATCGGGGTGTATTATCAAGCGGAAGTATTTCAGGGTGGTGTCAGTGTAGAATACCTGAATGCCCCGCACATCCGGTATGACGGGGTTTCAGGAGGCAGTGTGCAACTGTTGCCAACCGTTGTTGCTTTTGGAGAATATGGATTTCCCTTGATGGATGAACTGGCACTTTATCCTTCGGCACTAATTAAATCCGATTTGCGGCAATGGCAGGTTGATCTGGCGGCCCAGGCGGTCTACGAGAATCGTTATTTGGCAGGCTTGGGATGGCGGGGTTTGACCTCTCATACCCTGGATGCATTGATTTTTCACGTTGGACTATACGTGAATGAACATTTGAAAATTCTCTATGCTTATGATGTTCCATTATCCAGTCTCGGTGTAAACAGCACCGGTTCACATGAACTTGTTTTACATTATAACTTGAACAAAATCATTGGATTGGGTCTTCCGCCACGGGTCATATACAGTCCCAGATACTGAGATGGTTCTGGATAGGGTTAAATTTTGGCAAAATTTTTGCGTAACACAAAATATGAATTGAATCACGGGCGTTGTTTTAACATCCATCGTGTGAAAATAGGCCCGGTATTTATTTTAATTTTACGCCATTTTTATAACAAGATTGTTGGTAAAGCTATGAATAGGATGAGAAACTTATTGGTATTCGGTGTGTGCCTGTTACTATCAGCGGTGGTACTCCAGTCATGCGGCAAGAAAGAAACAGGTCAGTTGGTAGGAGTACTGGACAGACCGAAGTGGAAGGGAATCAACCCGCTCGGTATGCAATACATCAAATCAGGTGTGTTCCATATCGGAGGGAACGATCAGGACATCTTCAATTCGCTGGTCCAGCGGCCTCGCCAGGTGTCCATCGTCGGATTCTTTATGGATGAGACCGAAATTACAAACAACGAATATCGTCAGTTTGTAAATTATGTCAGAGACTCTACGGCCCACACCATCCTGGGTGATTTTATTCAGGATGATTATGGCAATGAACAGATTGATTGGGAATTACCCGTCGATTATGCCGATGAGACCCTGGATGAGATGTATTTCTCTGGAGACGATCAAATATTTGGTGTACGCGAAATGGATAATACCAAATTGCGGTATGCCTGGACGGAAGTTGATTGGGTAAAGGCAGCTCACAGCCCTAAGACCCCCCGGAGTCAGCTTATTCGCAAATACGAAGTGCCCATTTATCCAGACACACTGGTTTGGATTCGTGACTTCGCCTATTCCTATAATGATCCGTTGGCACGGAATTACTTCTGGCACCCGGCCTACGACGACTACCCGGTCGTTGGCGTGAATTGGCAGGCTGCTCAGGCATTTTGTGATTGGCGGACCAAAATGTGGAATAAATACCGCCCGGAAGAACGTCATTCCGAAGGTTTCCGTCTTCCTACCGAATACGAGTGGGAATACGCCGCCCGGGGGGGACATGATCTGTCCAGTTATCCCTGGGGAGGTTATTACCTGCGCAATGCCAAAGGATGCCTGCTGGCTAACTTCAAGCCAGGTCGCGGTAACTACGCCGACGACGGCGCACAATACACGACCCGGGTAGATTACTATTTCCCCAATGATTATGGACTTTATCAAATGGCCGGTAACGTTTCCGAATGGACCGTATCCGCCTACTACGATAACGCAAACAACATTATTCACGACCTGAACCCGGATGTGAAATATTATGCCAAAGACGACGATCCGGATGTGCTGAAGCGGAAAGTGATCCGCGGAGGATCCTGGAAAGACATTGGCTACTATTTGCAGTGCGGGGTGCGGGATTGGGAATATCAAGACTCCACCAAATCGTATATCGGCTTCCGTTGTGTGATCACAAACTTAGGAAGGACCTTAACGGAGTAGTCCAGCAAAACATGCAAGTTCTGCTCCCCCCAAACCATTTATTTAAATGTGTCTTACGAAACCGACCAATCGTAGAACAGGGATAGATGTGTTAACTAAATTCAATAACTATTAAATTAAAGTAACAATGGCCTTTTACAAAAAAAGTTGGTTCAAGTACGCCAAGAACTTTATCATCGGTGTGGGTGCATCGTTGGTTATGATCGGTGCTCTGGGAAAAATCAATAGTGAGCCGTGGGGTGGTCCTGCTATCACGATTGGTCTGGTCACTGAAGCGATCTTGTTCCTTATGTTGGGTGTATTGCCTCCCGA
Organism: Saprospiraceae bacterium; assembly: GCA_020436785.1. Classification (GTDB taxonomy): domain Bacteria; phylum Bacteroidota; class Bacteroidia; order Chitinophagales; family Saprospiraceae; genus JAGQXC01. Next base: position 9,316 of record JAGQXC010000432.1, read on the forward strand.
AAAAGACTACTATTGGGAAAAACTGTATCCAGGTCTGGATAATTATCACTCCAACATTGCCAGCCTGACCGCAGGAGATATGCCGGCAGATTTGTCGCGCCCCCTGAATGGTGAAGTGGTTGAAGCTCAACTGGATGGCATGTTGAATGAATTGCAAACCCTTTCGAAAAGCATTGGATCGCTCAAAGCACTCCAGGAAGTGGACTTCTCCGAGACGAGCAATCAGCTCAAAACGATGGGTAATTTCTATTCCCGGATGAGTGAAGCCATGTCGACACTGACCGAAACGGTAGAAGATACCAAGGTTTACAAAGAGCAGTTGGGTAATCTGAACAAGAACCTGACCTCATTGAACTCCGTTTACGGTAACATCTTGAACGCTTACAATCAAGGTCCGCGCATCTAAGATGTTTCGGGTTCATTCATTAACCAAGTCAAAAATTAGAAGCCATGTCAATACCTAAGGAGCCCAGGCAGCTAATGATCAATATCATGTACCTCGTATTGACTGCGTTGTTGGCACTCAACGTCTCCGCGGAAATCTTTAATGCTTTCAAAGTCGTAGACGATGGTTTGAAAAAATCCAACTCCGTGTTGGACGACGAAAACGCAGTTAAACCGGCACGCATTGACCAGCTGTCGAAGAAAAAACAAGAAGAATTTAAAATCTATGCCGAGCGCGCTCCACAAGTACGTGCACTGTCTCAAGAATTTGCCGAATATGTCCAGGCAATTCCTGACTATATGATCGATCAAACCGGTGATAGAAATGGGGTTGTGGATCAAGGAGACTATGTAGAAGTACAAGGCCATGAGCAATTGCGCGGCAAGAAAGATAAAGACATCACCACCCGCTATTTGGTTGGTGATAAGAAAGAACCGGGAATCGGCGGTGAACTTAAAAACAAAATCCTGGAATATCGTCAGAAATTCCTCGATCTGGTTGACGATGCCGATCGCGCAGAATTTGATAAGAAAATTGCATTGAATGTGGATGACGAGACATGGAGACATGCCAAAGACAAAAGCAGCTGGGAAGATTATTACTTCCGTCAAATGCCTTTGGCTGCCACCCTGCCGATCTTTACCAAATTCATCAATGATGCGAAAAGCTCCGAAAACGCCATCCTGGACTATTACCTGGAGAAAGTGGGAGGTACTGAAATCGTATTTGATCAATTCCAGGTGGTTGCTTCTCCCAAGAAGTCGTACATCACCCGGGGTGAGAATTACGAAGCCGACATTTTCCTGAGCGCTTTCTCTAAGAACGTAGAAAACCTGAGCGTCCGGATCAATGGTGCCAATGTTCCGGTGAACAACGGAGTTGCCTCCTTCAAAGCTCCCGGCAGTAGCGTCGGTGTGAAGAAATATACGGCAACCATTTCGTTCACTAACCCGGTTACCAAAGAAGTGACGACCAAGACCCAGGATTTCGAATACGAAGTTGGCGAACGTTCCGCTTCCATTTCATTGGATAAAATGAACGTCTTTTACATTGGCGTGGAAAACCCGATCACGGTTGCTGCCGCTGGTGTTTCAACCAATGATTTGAAAGTATCCGGCGATGGGATCAGCCTGAAAAAAGCAGGTTCTGCCAACTGGATTGTTGAAGCCACCCGTCCTGGTAAGGCAACCATCACGCTGTCCGGAGGGGGACTGTCACCAACGACCTTTGATTATCGTGTGAAGAGTATTCCTGACCCGACCCCGCGTTTGGGTGGTGTGAAAGAGGATGAGATCGGCAATGGTGTGTTCAAAGTGCAGAAAGGATTGATTGCAGCACTGGATGGATTTGACTTTGATGCAAAATGCAACATTACCGGTTACCGTATGGTACGGGTTGCACCGCGTCAGGATCCGGAAATCACGGTGAATGCAGGCGCAAGCTTTACCGACGATGCAGTACGCATCCGCGACAAAGCGAAGCCCGGCGATCGCTTTTTCTTTGAGAACATCCGTTGCAAATGTCCAGGTGATGCCGCAGCACGTAAATTACCTAACATTGCTATAAGCATTAACTAATCTAACCAATGAAAAACTTATTCATTTTTCCAGTACTGCTAATGTGGGCGGCCATCGGCTATAGCCAGGATGACCAGCCACTAGCCGAGTCAGCTTTTATTACCGAGGCAGGAGATCCGTTCGAGGAGCAAGTCATCGATGGAGTGGTGGAGCGCAGAATAATTGTGGAGAATCGGGTTTTGCCCTATGAACCGGTGCGCGAGGCAGATGTGCCCTGGGAGAAAAAGCTCTGGAGTGTGATCAATGTGCGCGAAAAGATCAATCTTCCTTTCGCATATCCTAAAATGCCATTCTTTACCATCCTGGCGGATGCCGCTAAAAATGGTGAATTCTCCGTGTACAAGGACGATGACTTCAAAGACATCATGACGGTACAGGAGTTGGAAGGAAAGCTGTTTTCCGTTGACACTGTTGCGGTGACCGATCCGGAGACGTATGAGGTGACGCTTGCGATCACCCGGAGTGATCTGAATCCAGCTGATATCCAAAGGTTCCGCGTCAAGGAAGTGATTTTCTTTGATAAGAAAGCCTCTCGTGTGAAACGTAGAATTCTGGGCATTGCCCCGATTAAAGATGTGGTGGATAAAGCCACAGGCCAGTTACTGTATCCTGAACCACTTTTTTGGGTTTATTATCCGCAGGCACGCGAAGCGTTGTCCAAATATCGGGTATTTAATGCCGAGAACGATGCAGCACCGATGACATGGGATATGGTGTTGGAAGAACACATGTTCTCCAGCTACATCTTCAAAGAATCGAATGTAATGGATCGTCGTCTTCAGGACTACCTGACCGGAATCGACATTTTGTATGAATCGCAAAAGATCAAAGATCGCTTGTTTAACTTTGAACAAGACCTCTGGGAATATTAATAAGTTATTTCACAAGGAAAGATATCACGGAAGCTTGTCTCGTTTGAGGCAAGCTTTCGTTTTTTCAGGGCTTCAGAAGCACCTTCATGCATCCCGGAGTGCGATTGGCAAACCGTTCGTAGGCGGCCGCCCCTTCGCGCAAATCAAAAGTATCGGTAAATGGACTGATGACATCCCATCCACGATCCAGCCACTGCAGTAAGTCCGGTATATAGTGGCGAGCCGAGCAACGACCGGACCGGTAGGTGATGTTCTTATCGTAAGCCGCTGCCGGACTAAAACTGAAATGAGGTTGGGTGTGCACACCGACACTGGATATCAGGCCGCCGGCACGGACAACCCAGAAGGCCAGTTGTTGTGGTCCTGCTCCACCGACGGCTTCGACGACACCATCCAAACCACCACCCGGCATCTGATCCAGCCAAACCGTAAGAGACTCCGTATCCTGGGGGTCCCGTACCTCAGCACCCATTTCCCGAGCATAATTACGTCGAGAAAAATCAGGTTCAAAAACGACCACCTGGTCAAATCCCATTCTAAGCAATACTTGCCAGGCCATCATGCCGACAGGGCCAAAACCAATTACTCCAACCCGGCGGATAGCCGCTCCATTTAAAGGCAACGCTCCGTGGTACCCTGTAGCCAGGATGTCTCCCAGTAATAAAGACGTCTGGCTTCCCAATGACTCTGGGACAGGGACCAAAGTCGTTTCGGCAAGCGGCACCCGGACCAATTCGGACTGACCTCCCTGCAGGCCTTTACCCTGAGCTACCCAACCGAATAACTGACCCTGGGTACACCGGGCCGTCAAACCGATGCGGCAGTAATAACATTGACCGCAACTGGTCGTAAACGGACTGATGACGCGCATACCGGTTCGTAAGGTGCGGACGGAATGGCCGGCAGCAACCACGAAGCCAGTAAATTCATGCCCCATCACGGTGCCGGCATCCAGCCCGGCTTCCCGCCCAAAATAAACATGTAAGTCCGAACCACAAATGGCGGCCTCGCTCACCTGTACGATGACATCGGTAGGAGCCAGAATTTCCGGGTCCGGAACGGATTCAAAATGGATTTTCTGCGGGGCATGAAGGGTTAATGCCTTCATGGATTATTTCTTTTCTACCAACTCAATCCAGGCGGCATCAATGCTTCGCCCGATCCCATCTCCCTTCCATTCGGGAGCTCCGGGTATTTGCGTTGCGTTGGCTATTTCTTCTTTGGATTTACCGGCGGCGATTTCTTTTTCCATAAAATTCAGCAAAGAAGAAAGGTAATTTTGCATGGCTTGCAAGTCCTCTGCATCACCGGTAATGTCATAGCCCTCGCCGGAATGGCCGAAGACAAACAAGGTGTTCCGGTCAAACGTATTTAAGGCATTATCCAGCACCTGTATCCAGTTGGAAATGGATGCGCCGGCACTTTTATCAATGTAGGGAAATCTGCGGTTAAAGACCAGATCGCCCATATGCACGACATTGGCTTCCGTAAAGTGGATCATGGCGTCCCCGTCGGTATGCGCAGGACCAAAATAATGCAATTGGATGAATTCGTCACCCATTTGGGTCTCCCAGGCAGTACTGAAAGTTTCCGTTGGTAACCATTGCTGATCCATGTTGCCCCGATCTTCAGCTACCCGTTGTTGATTCGCTTTCGAGTTTTCATGAGCAACCAATTTGGGCGCCAAGCCTTTAAAAGTGATGTTACCGCTGGTATGATCGCCATGATGATGCGTGTTGATCAACAGATCAAAGGGATGATCCTGCATTTTCTTGATTTCCGAAATTACATGAGCAGCCGGGTCGGGAAATTGAGTGTCCACGACCACGATGTGCTTACCGGTGACGTACCAGGCAATGGTGCCACCACTTTCCGTGAATACGCCTACGTTTCCACGTAAAGCACGCATTTCATAAGCAGCAAATAAAGAACTAAACCAGGCAGGTCGACTCAGCATGGGCAGGCTGGAGGCTAGTGCCGATTGATATAGAAATGACCTTCGGTTCATGTCTGATGATTTTTGATGTATGTATTAAGATAGCAGCTTTTCCCGGAGAAAACGAGCGGTATGGGAAGTTTTCACGTTAAGGATACCTTCCGGAGGACCCTGATACACCAAATGCCCACCATCGATTCCACCGCCAGGACCGAGATCTATCAACCAGTCCGCCGACTTGATTACTTCAAGATTGTGTTCGACCACCAGTACCGTATGGCCGTTTTCGACCAGGGCGTTCAATGCATACAATAATTTGTTAATGTCGTGAAAATGAAGTCCGGTCGTTGGCTCGTCAAAAATGAAAAGGATTGATTGATTGGAATGATCTTTATTCAGGTAGGAAGCCAATTTGACCCGTTGAGCTTCCCCCCCGGACAACGTGCTGGAAGACTGACCCAGCTTTACATAACCCAGCCCAACATCGGCCAGTGGTTTGATCTTCTGGACAATGTCTTTTTGCACACTGAAAAAATCAAGGGCCTCTTCGATGCTGAGATCGAGGATCTGGTAGATGTTCTTACCCTTGTATTCAACATCAAGAACTTCTTGTTTAAAACGTTGTCCTTTGCAGTCCTCGCAAGTCAAACGAACGTCGGCTAAAAACTGCATCTCCACGACGATTTCGCCCTCACCTTTACAAGTGTCGCAGCGTCCACCATCCGTATTAAATGAGAAATGACCCGGTTTGAATCCCCGCATTTTGGAAAGTGGTTGGCGGGACATGAGATTACGGATGCTGTCGTAGGCTTTTACATAGGTGATCGGATTGGACCGGGATGATTTGCCGATCGGATTCTGGTTAATGAGCTCAACCTGATGGATGACCTGGAGATCACCATCGATGCTGCCATGCCGGCCGGGATTGGCCGGAACGGGCTCTCCGAATTGCCTGACCAACGCGGGATGCAGGATGTGTTTGATTAAAGTTGTTTTACCCGATCCGGAGACCCCACTGACGACCGTTAAACTGTGCAGCGGGATGGTTACGTCAATATTCTTCAGATTGTGGTGCCTGGCACCGATAATGGATATTTTATCACTGGACAGGCGCCGGCGTTCCGGGAGGGCAATTTCCATTTTACCGGTCAGGTATTGAGCGGTAAGACTCTGGGAAGCTTCCTGCAAAAACTGCGGATAGGGACCGGCAAAGACGATTTCACCTCCGTGAATCCCAGCCTCCGGACCAATGTCCAAAATGTAGTCGGCACTGCGGATTACCTCTTCTTCATGTTCGACGACCACCACCGTATTGCCCAGGTCGCGCAGGGATTTTAATACATCGACCAACTTTTCCGTGTCTTTAGGATGCAAACCGATGCTGGGTTCATCGAGAATGTATAAAGAATTGGTCAGATTGCTTCCCAAAGTTCTCGTCAGATGGATTCGCTGGGTCTCGCCGCCGCTCAAACTGGCCGCCAAACGGTCAAGCGTAAGATAACCCAAGCCAATCTGGTCCATGATCTGCAAACGGCTTTGAATCTCAAACAGGATGCGTTTCGCGATCTTTAATTCACGGTCAAACCAGGTATGTGTTTTGAAAAAAGCGAGCAATTGGTCAATTGGCATCTGCACCAAATGATGAATGTTTTTACCCGCCACGAGGATGTACAAGGCCTCCTTACGCAACCGGCCACCTTTGCAGGTGTGACAGGTTGTCTTGCCCCGGTACCGTGCCAGGAGTACACGGTTTTGAATTTTATAGAGATTTTCTTCCAGGTCATGGAAAAAGTCATAAATGCCGGAAACATGTTTGTTCCCTTCCCATAACAGGGTGCGTTGTGCCTCGGTTAGATCCTGGTAGGGGCGGTGAATCGGAAAATCATCGTCGACGTGATCGATGAAACGGTCCAGCCAGCGGGAAGATTTTTCTCCGGACCAGCATGCTACCGCACCTTCATAAACAGACTTAGAGGGATCGGGAATGACTTTCTCCTCATCGATACCCATGACTTTCCCATAGCCCTCACAGGTCGGGCAGGCGCCATAACTGTTGTTGTAATTAAAAAGTTGGGGCGTGGGCTCCAGAAACACTTCCCCATTAAGTTCAAAACGATTGTTGAATGGATGGATGGTGTCCTCAATCTTAACCCAACAGTCCCCTTCGCTCTCATAAAATGCCGTTTGAATCGAGTCGGCCAGGCGGCCGTTCAAGTCGTCGTCGTCGTATTTGACAACGATCCGATCGACCAGGATCATGTAGTCCTGGGGCTCCAGATCCGCCAGAATTTTATCCAGTAAGGGATTTTTTTCTTCCAGGAATTGATCAATGCGGATGATTTCCTCCTCGTGAAAGATCCGGGTAAATCCCTTTTGCATCAATAAGGAAAGTTCATGCCGGAGGGTGCGGTCGAGGTATTTATTTTGCAGGGGCGCCAGGATAACCACTTTGGTTTCCTCCGGCTGCTCCAGGATGAAGTCGACCACATCCGAGACCTGGTGTTTTTTAACTTCTTCGCCGGTTTCGGGATCAAAGGTTTTACCAATCCGGGCAAATAAAAGTCGTAGGTAGTCGTAGATCTCGGTCATCGTACCGACCGTGGACCGGGGATTTTGGGTACTTACCCGTTGTTCGATGGCAATGGCCGGGCAGATCCCTTTGATGTAGTCCACATCCGGTTTTTTCATGCGCATCATAAACTGACGGGCATAGGATGACAGACTTTCTACATACCGGCGTTGGCCTTCTGCATAAAGGGTATCCATAATCAGTGAACTCTTGCCGGATCCCGACATTCCCGTCACCACAATCAGCATATCTTTGGGGATACGGACTTCGATGTTCTTCAGATTGTTGGATCGAGCGCCCTTTATGTGTATTTCCTGAGGCGATTCGATGTCCGAAATCAAAAAAGATTCTTCCAGAATTTGCGGTTTCATGAAAGTTGGACCGGTTTTTGATATCTTAAATTATAAGTATATGAAAGTAAGAAGCCAATGAGCTAAGATAGAATTAGTAATTGGGTTCATGCAAAGCAAACCAGCTAATCGCCGGGAAAGTTTAAAAAAATCAATGCGGGGACGGTTACTTTTGCGAAACTTTCATATATTTGACGCGAAAGTCTTATTTCATCATAAAAAGTAACAAGTATCGACTAATACCTTTACGCTAAAATCTGATTGATAACCGACCAAAAGATTTAGTTATGAAGGTATTACCGATGAGTGATCAAGAATTGATTAATTGTTACTTGGAGGGCGATGAGAAAGCTTTCGAGACTCTCCTCAACCGGCACAAGACCAAAATTTACACGTCGATCTACCTTTTCGTGAAGGATTCGGAACAAGCCGAAGACATCTTTCAGGAAGTATTTATCAAGATCATTGATACCATCCGGAAAGGCAAATACAATCACGAAGGGAAATTTCTGCAGTGGGCCATGCGGATTTCGTACAACATGTGCGTGGACCAATTCAGAAGATCCAAGCGTAGAACGAATGTTTCACTGTCTGAAGAATTTGACATTTTTGACGTAATACCGTCCAGCGATACGAACATGGAGCAAAGCATGATTCAGACGCAAACCAATGATAAGGTGCGCAAACTGATCGATTTGCTTCCGGACGAGCAACGCGAAGTTGTTATCCTTCGCCACTACGCAGACATGAGTTTTAAAGAGATCGCTTCGTTAACCCGGGTAAGCATCAACACAGCTCTGGGACGGATGCGGTATGCGCTCATCAATCTGCGCAAATTGATTGAAGAAAAAGAATTAATCCTCCAATAGGTGGATATAAACGAGAAATAACCCTAGCACTTTTATAAGCGGTTATCATCATCTCTTTGGGCGTTAAAGGTGCGGCTGGAAGTAGCTGCACCTTCTTTTTTTGGTACCGGATCGTAACCGTGACCTCCCCAGGGATGACACCGGGCTATTCGCTTCGCTCCCAACCAGATTCCTTTTAGTACACCCCATTCCTGGATCGCTTCTACCGTATAATGCGAACAGGTTGGCGTATAGCGGCAATTTTGACCCAGCCAGGGAGAAATGAGCAGTTGATACATGCGGATCGGAAAGATGAAAAGCTTTTTGAACATGTTTCTTGGCTGTTAAAAGCTGATGTCGATGGATTTCTGTTTCGGTTCAAACAGGTGATAGGTCCGTTTGCCCGCGGAATCCAGCACCATCAGGATATTGCGTTGGTCGTCGTAGAGCTCCATCAGCACATCATACTTGACCTGGAGATCCTTGACTGCAGCGATTCCAGGAATTTCGAGATAGACCCAGATGGCCTGAAAATCGCTCGTCGGTTCCTTGCCCACCCAGTCAAACGGTTTGGCCTCGCCATCGACCGTGAGCTGTAAATGAGCCGACAGGTAATCGTAGATCCATTGGACTGCCTCCTCTTTTTCATGTTCGGTGGAGATCTTCAGGTCCGTGGCACCGTTCATTTGTTCGATGGCGCGTTCCAGGTCATCGGTGTAGATGTGAAGACTCATCTGGATGGCCTGGTCCTCGGCATTGACGGCCAATTCCGTTTTTGACAGGTGCAAATCGTGCTTAACCAAGTTCGTCGGAACCATCCACCAACCGGTGAGTAAGCTAACTAGGCACAACTTGATAAAGTTCATATCCATATAAGTTTGCCGGATGCAAATTAGTTTCCTATCAGCGCTTCAAACGTTTCCAGCATCAGTATAAAGGCAATGCCGGCGGTTGCTCCTGAGATCACCAGCGTCCAGTCCTTTTTATCCACCCGCAACCATTGGAGAAAGACAAAGGACAATAATAAAATGACGCCAACGATCATCAACTGGCCGGTTTCTATACCCAGATTAAATGCAAACAACGGTTTGACCACACTTTCTTCCTGCCCCATCAGGCTCCGGAAATAACTGGAAAAGCCCATGCCGTGAATCAGCCCGAAAAATAAAGCCATGAAATAATTCAGCGTTATTCGGGAATTCAACTGTGAGCTGGGCTTGCGGACGATGTTATAGATGCTGGTAATGAAAATGGTCACCGGTATCAGAAATTCAATCAGTGCACCAGGGACCTGGATAACGTTCAGTGCGGCCAGGGCCAGGGTAATGGAGTGTCCGATGGTAAATGCGGTAACCAAAACGGCCACCTGCCGCCATTGGGAGAGGCTGTAAATGGCGCAGAGGGCAATGATAAATACGATGTGATCGTAAGCGTGGATATCGGCAATGTGGTCCAGACCTAATTTCAGGTAAAAAAGAAATGCGCTTTCCACACCCTGGATTTTATAAATTCAACGGGCATTGCGTCGGAACCTGCCTGGAACCAGGGCAATGCCCGCAGACATCTGCAATATGGATTAATACCGGTAATAATCCGGCTTAAACGGACCTTCGGGAGTCACACCGATGTATGCTGCCTGATCGGCAGACAATACATCCAGTTCAACACCGATTTTAGCCAAATGCAAACTTGCTACTTTTTCATCGAGATGCTTCGGCAAGGTATAAACTTTGTTTTCGTACTGGTCGTGGTTGTTCCACAGCTCCATTTGCGCCAGGACCTGGTTCGTAAAGGAATTGGACATCACGAAGCTTGGATGTCCGGTTGCACAACCAAGATTAACCAGGCGACCTTCTGCCAGTACGATCACATCATTGCCGTCGATGGTGTATTTGTCCACCTGAGGTTTGATGGTATCCTTGGTCTGGCCATAATTTTTATTCAGCCAGGCCATATCCAATTCATTGTCAAAGTGGCCGATGTTACAAACGATGGCTTTATCCTTCAACAGACGGAAATGTTCTTCCGTAAGTACTTTTTTACAACCGGTGGCCGTAATAACGATGTTGGCTTCTGGAACGGCGTTGATCATTTTCTTCACTTCATAGCCGTCCATGGCAGCCTGTAAAGCGCAAATGGGATCGATCTCAGTGACGATAACCCGGCAACCTGCTCCCCGTAGCGATGCGGCGGTACCTTTGCCCACGTCTCCATATCCGGCGACGACAGCGACCTTCCCGGCCATCATGATATCCGTAGCCCGGCGGATGGCATCCACAGCGCTTTCCTGGCATCCGTATTTATTGTCAAATTTCGATTTGGTCACACTGTCATTCACATTGATGGCAGGCATGGCCAGGGTACCTTTTTGCTCCCGCTCATACAGACGGTGAACACCGGTTGTGGTTTCTTCACTGATTCCTTTCACGTGCTGAACCAACTCCGGATAGCGGTCCAAAACAATATTGGTCAAATCGCCGCCATCGTCCAGGATCATATTGAGCGGTTTACTGTCGGAGAAAGCAAACAAGGTCTGTTCGATGCACCATTCATATTCTTCTTCTGTCATTCCCTTCCAGGCGAAAACCGGTACTCCGGTGGCAGCAATGGCAGCAGCAGCATGATCCTGGGTGCTGAAAATGTTGCAGGAGGACCAACTGACTTCGGCCCCTAACTCAATCAGGGTCTCAATGAGGACCGCCGTTTGAATGGTCATGTGAAGGCAACCGGCAATGCGGGCACCTTTCAGTGGTTTGCTGGCCCCAAACTCTTCGCGCAGGGAGATCAAACCAGGCATCTCGGCTTCCGCAAGTTCAATTTCTTTCCGGCCCCAGGCTGCCAGGCTCATATCTTTAACTTTAAATGCAGGTTTCTTTTCTACAGTTTGCATGTGGTATTTATTGTTTTAAAATCATGATGTTTAAAAGATGGCGCAAGATACGAAGTTCAACCCTTAATCGTCAATTACCTTCCGGTAAAGATCTTGCCATTGCCGGCTGATGGATACCGGATCAAACCGGGATAAGTGCTCCTTTCGCGCGAGGCTGTCGGTAACCTTCTGATTGCCCAGCACAACATGCAAGCGCTCCGCCAGCTCAGCCGGATCACGTCCGCGAATGTAATGGGCAAGCTGCCCGCCCGCCTCCGGCAAAGAACTTTCTGATGTCGTGATAACGGGTACGTCCAGCATGATGCTTTCCAGCACCGGTAAGCCAAACCCTTCATACAGGGAGGGATAGATGACGACGGAAGCACCCTTGACCAAGGATGGGATCTGATCAGGGGCCACGTGACCCAACCATATGACCTGTTTACCCAGCCCGTTAGCCTCGACATATTGCCGGCACTTTTGTTCATAGTGTTTGCCCTTCCCAACCACCACAAGAGGTACATCAAGACGGCGGTCTGCATGCAACGCCTGTAATACCAGCAGTAAATTTTTACGGTGGGAAATCGCACCGACATAAAGGAGGTAATTTTCCGGGAGACCAAATCGCTTTTTGGTTGCGTCAAGCGATTTTTGCGGAGGCATTTGCCGGAATAGTGGATGCACGGCCTGATAAATGACACTGATCCGGTCCGGGGAAAGGTGATAATGAGATTGAATATCGTTCAGCGTGTGGTTGCTTATGGCTACAACGTGATGGGCCCGTTGGAGTGCATAACGGATTTTTTGTTCATACACAATCCGGTCCGGTTTGGGAAAATCCTGTGGGAAATGACGGTAAATGAGATCGTGGATGGTGACAATAGATCGAACACCTGACCGGTGAATGGTGAACGGAAGCTCGTGGCTCAAACCATGGTAAAGTTGCAGCCCTGCGGGGAAGCTTCCGGGCAATGACCACGAGCGCCACCACCAGGTTTTTACCTCTGGCTTGTGCACTAGGAAGGGCTCGTTAAGAAAAGCATTGGTCCAGGGTTGCTTGGACAGGGAAGGGGTGAACAAGTGGTATTTGTTTTCCGGATAATTTTGTCGCAGGTCCTGCAACAGGGTACGGCTATAATTACCAAGTCCGCTGGTGTTGTGAAATAACCTTTTGGCGTCATAGCCAAGGATCATATGTTTTGATTTTGTAGCATCAGGCAACTGCTCTAAAATAGCAATGGGCTAACGGAAATCATTCCGGTAGCCCACCGTACGGTAAAATTTTGGACTATTCGACTTCCAACGCAACGGGAACGACGGTGTGATCCCAGATGAATTGCAGCGAAGCACTCTTGTCACGCAAGTCATTAACCGTGATTAAAAAGCTTTCGCAGGAAGCATCCATCATCAACGGTTTTACCATGACCGAAACATCAGGAGTCTTCTCCATGTAGGTATTGAAGCCGGATTCCGCGTACTTATAGAAATTTACGCCCCATTCCGCAGCACCCGGTTTGGTCAGAATGGCATAGGAACCGGCAGGAAGCATTTTACCTTCAACTTTAATGTCTTTGCTGAAAGTTATTTTTGTGGCCAGGTTCGCCCCGGTACGCCACAGCTTACCATACGGTACCAACCCATCGGCGGCAAAGATGGTCCGGTCTTTTACTCCTGGCCGGGAATACTCGATCGTGATATCCGTGGTGCCGGCACGTTGTTCCACTTTGGAAGTCGGGCTCGGCATTGGTTTATCCTGGGCATGAACCGGTGTCAGGTAGGCCATCAGGGCCAATGCAAATAGGAAGGCTAATTTCTTCATGTTTTTTGTTTTATTAATAAATAAAGTCATCCCGTAGGATAACCGTTAAACGAACGAATGGTTCGTCGGTTTAGTATAATTTCACAGTAATACTATCATATTCCGGACTTACTTTTTTGTCCGGAGCCCGGGTAAGCCCTGATCAGGCCCTCCACCCTGCCAATCAAACACCGGAGCCGGCTTTGGATTCGGATACACTTCTGCCAGGTTGTTGGCATTGTAGAGCCGTCCATTTTTCATCACATAATCCACGGTGTTGGTTTGGCGGATATCCACCAACGGGTTTCCGCTCATAATAACCAGGTCAGCCAATTTGCCCGGTTCGATGCTTCCTACATCCTGGTCAAGTCCTAGAGCTTTGGCTCCCAGGATGGTGGCTACTTTCAGCGCATGATGGTTCGTTAGTCCTCCGCTGGCGACGGACCAGAGTTCCCAATGATAACCGAGCCCTTCCAATTGTCCGTGCGAGCCTATCCCCGACAGACCGCCGGCTTCCACCAGATGGTTGACGAATTCGGCATGCCGGGGGAAGATGTGCTCTTCTTTCATAAACCATCCCGGCCGGCGGCGTGATTTGTCATCCAATTCTTCTTTCGGGGTGAAATAACTCAATTTGGCATTGCCCTGGACATTTTCCGTTGCGTAGTAATAATTCTCTGCCCAGGGTCCGCCATAGGCTACCAATAAAGTCGGCGTATAGGCCATTTGAGACTGGGCCACCATTTGAATAACATCATTATAAATCGGGTAGATGGGAAAGGAATGTTCATGCCCCGGATAACCATCCAGTAATTGGGTCATGTTTTGTTTGAAGTCCAGTCCCCCTTCCGTGGTAGGCATGATTCCCTGTTCTTTGGCGGCCTGGATGATCCATTGACGGGTTTGGCGGTTACCTACCAGGTACATTTTGATGTACTGGGTATGGTAATAATCCGAATATTGTTTGAGGACGTTGCGCACATGTTCCAGGCTCTTCATCCGGTAGGCCCAGTATCCCACACCTGGTCCGGTTGAGTAGACACGGGGGCCTAACATCATGCCGGCATCAACCATATCTGCATACGTCAGGACGTCGGTGGTGGCGGTCTGGGGATCACGCGTGGTGGTTACGCCATAAGCCAGGTTAGCGGCATAATTCCAGACTTGTTTCTTATGAATGCCCCAGGCCGGCCACATATGTGCATGGGTGTCTACAAAACCGGGGATAATGGTCTTGCCTTTCATGTCCATGATCTGGACTCCGGCAGGTATCTTCAGAGATCCGGTTTTTCCGACCTGAACGATGCGAGCATTCTCGATGTAAACGTCACCGCGACTGAAGATCTCATCACCTTTCATGGTAATGATCCGGGCACCCTTGAGGAGTATCCTGCCCTCCGGTACGTCCTTATTGACCATCACCTTGATGCGCAACTCCTGCGCTTTGTAATTTTTATCTTCTTTTTTATCCTCTTTATCTTCCCCTTCCTTTTTGTCCCCGTTTTTTGCAGCCGCTTCTTTTTCCTTCTTTTCTTTTTCCAATTGATCTTTGATCGTTTTAGCGTCGGCCAGATTGTAGCGGAAATAGGCATTACCCAGGGTAAAATGAATTTCGGCGGCATCACTTGTCCATTGCGGAAACTCACCGCCCATTTCGGTAATTTTTAATGCCGGGAAAGCTGCATTGTCCGGATTGGCCACACTGATCTTTGGGGTTTCACCACCAACCGGAGGAATAGTGACTACATAAATGTCATTGTTGATCTTGGCCAGGGCCTGATCGCCTTCGGGAGCCATCAGAATCAATTCTGCGGTGGAAGGCTTACGATCGGGTTCGGTCGGTGATTCGGTCAGTAAACAGTTCTCTTGCATTTCAGCCGGATAAGTAGTAATACCGGTTACTTTGACCAGGGTTTTTTCATCGGTACCATCCCAGCGCATGGAGAGTAATCCTTCATCACCTTTATACAAATAAACACGATCATCTTTTTTAATGAAATGAGGCCTGCTCCGGCCGTTAGCCGGTTTAATAACCGTTATTTCTCCACCGGTGGCCGGTACCCAGGCCAGTGACTCGGCAGCGCCAAATGCGAAAGGGCCGGTGGATTGCACGTACGAACGGGCTGGCCCATAAATGAAGGCGATGCGGTTGGTCTTGGCATCCCATGCCAGATCTGTGTAGATTCCCGACTGGGTGGTAATCCGGGTCGGGGATCCGCCCGACACAGGGATGGAATAAATATGGCCTTCTTCACCTTCCCAGGTGCTGTACGCGACGACCTTGCTATCCGGAGACCAGGCTGGCATGGCTTCGGTAACTTCCTGGCCGGACAGCCGGGTGGGTTTTCCATCCGGAAAATCCATGACATACAACCGGTTCAGCGCGGTAAAAGCCAACCGTTTGCCATCGGGAGATAATGCCGGATCGCGAATTTGATTGACCACCATTTCACGGTCGTCAGTAATGGGATAATTGAAATGTACCCGGGGACCAAAGTCCAGGTCGGTATCGATCCGAAATGGAATATCCGTCGCCGGGCCTCCGTCGATGGGAATCCGGTGGATCTTACCCCCATAGGATGCGATCAGGTATTTACTATCCGGGGTGAATGCCATGGCCGGTAATACACCCAGGGGGGCGATGGACTCCTGTTCGTCGTGTTGTACCGGATAGGCCAGCCAGGATTCATCACCCGTAGTCAAATTGCGTTTGACCAGACCGGTTTCAGTGTTGAAGCGTGAACCATAGACAAGCCAATGACCATCCGGAGACAAAGTCGGAGCAAACGCCGACCCATAGCGGCTGGTGTGACGAGCCATTTCACCCGTTTCCATATTGTACGTGCCCAGCTGGTACTGGGGCAGTTGTGCATTGTAATTCCACGCGGAGTTTCGGCGGGAGAACCAGATGTGCTTTCCATCCGGGGCAAAGGTAGGTTCGGACACTTTCAGATTATCCGGTTTATCGATCAGCTGAATACCTCCACCCCCTTCATGATGGTAGAGGTAAAGTTTCCAATTGCGACCACCTTTAGCCACGGCAAGGTATTTACTATCCGGGCTCCATCCGGCACTTTCATAGTTCTGGTCGTCGTCTTTGGTAATTTGGGTTTCGTCCCTGGTCTCCAGGTCCATGATCCAGATGTTTTCCGCACCACTTTTATCTGAAGTGAACGCCAGCATTTTGCCATCCGGGCTAATGCGCGGATGGGTCTCAAAGGCTAAGCCGGAACGAATGGTTTCCGCCGTTCCACCTTCCATTGGAATGCGGTAAATATCCCCCAGCAGGTCGAAATAAATGAACTTTCCGTCGGGACTGACATCCAGACAGATCCAGGTCCCTTCATCGGTGCTCAGATGGAGTGTACGGGTAGGCTCCAGAGGCAGCGACTTGGTTGCTTTCTTGGTTATCGTGCTATCGGTAGCAGTAGAATCGGCCGACTGGGCCGCGATTCCGATGCCCATACAAAGCAGGGCCAGCAGCAGCAGAATTTTTTGTTGCATTCGAAGAGGCTATGAGTGTGATAAATACCGGATTCTCCGGGTGACGGATAAAGATATAAAATCACTTGCGGTCATCAGCTACTTTCAGCTTCGTCGGATGCTTTCTGAGAAAATGTATTTTTGATTTTGGGATCCATCTCCGGATCCCCAAAACGAGCGAGTTATGAGCCAGTACGAACGCGATTTGTTTTTTATCCGAAAATGCATTGCTCTTGCCCGCTACGGCATGGAGCATCAGGCTGGAGGACCTTTTGGTGCCCTGGTGGTCCACGATGGGGTCATCATCGGCCAGGGCATGAACCGCGTCACTTCCACCAATGACCCGACGGCACACGCCGAAGTGGTTGCCATCCGGGAAGCATGTGCCCACCGCGCTCATTACCAACTGGAAGGATGTACCATTTATACCTCATGCGAGCCTTGTCCCATGTGCCTGGGAGCCATTTACTGGGCACGACCAGTCAGGTTGGTGTATGCTGCCAATCGCAAGGATGCTGCCGAAGCCGGATTTGCGGATTCCTTTATCTATGATGAATTGAGGCACAGTCCGGATCATCGGAGTCTGGTGACGATGGCAGTGGGCAGGGAGGAGGCGCTATCCTTATTCAGTACCTGGAAGGACAAAGAGGATAAATTGCTATATTAGTTTATAAATATTCCAGCTTCTGTGTCAACTTCCATTCGACTTACCATCCTACTGATCAGCGGACTTTGGTTCAGCTGTCAGCCTGCCCCTACGGGTAATAACAACCAGCCTTCCACCTTTGAACCTGATTGGACGTCCCTGGCCCGGCATGAAGCGGCTCCTGATTGGTTCCGTAATGCCAAACTGGGCATCTATTTTCATTGGGGAGTCTATACGGTTCCAGCCTTTGGAAGTGAATGGTATCCCCGCCAGATGTATTTGCCGGGAACACGCGAGCATGCACATCACCTGGAGGTATATGGACCGGTTGAAGACTTCAACTATCATGATTTTGTACCGGAATTCAAGGCCGAACATTTTGACCCGGAAGCCTGGGTGCAACTTTTTGTCCAGGCCGGTGCACGGTTCATCGGTCCGGTGGCCGAACATCACGACGGATTTTCCATGTGGGACTCTGAGGTGACCCCCTGGAACAGCATGGATGAAGGCCCTCATCGTGATGTCGCGGGAGAACTGGCCCAGGCAGCCCGTCAACATGGTTTGAAATTCATTACTACGTTCCACCACGGACGCAATCTCCAGCGTTATGCCGGAGTGGACCAGGATGAAGAATTAAAGAAGCCCAACCCCTATCCCAACAGTCATTATCCCTTTCTCAAGGGAACGGGACCCGCCTCGGACGATGCCAAGCTTAAATACCTGTACGGAAATATACCCGAAGCCCAATGGCTTGAGGAGGTATGGTTAGGTAAATTAAAAGAAGTGATTGACAAATATCAGCCGGACATCATGTGGTTTGATTCCTGGCTGGATCTGATTCCCGAATCGTACCGGCAACAATTTTGTGCCTATTACCTGAACCAGGCGGCAGGATGGGGAAAAGAGGTGGTCATCGTACGCAAACAGGATGATCTTCCTTTGTCGTTCACCATCGACGATTTTGAAAAATCCCGTAAAAGTCAGATGGACACTTCTGTGTGGATGACCGATGAAACGATCAGTACGGGAAGCTGGTGTTATACGGAAGGGCTACAGATCAAACCGGCCGCGGAGCTTATCCGGATATTAATCGATATAGTCAGTAAAAATGGCGTGCTTTTGCTGAATATATCTCCACGGTCGGATGGCATTATTCCCGATGATCAGCAGCAAACTTTACGGGGAATCGGGCAATGGCTTGAGAGATACGGTGAAGCCATTTACGATACCCGGCCCTGGGTCACCTATGGTGAAGGACCGACGGTCGA
>JAGQXC010000433.1 GCA_020436785.1 Saprospiraceae bacterium
CTCCGGATTGCATTGGCGGCCCAACTGGGCGCCGATCTGATGATGCGTGAGATGACCGGTGTTCAATGTGCCGGTAGAGAAGGCCCGGTTGGCATTAACAACTGGTACGCCCTCGGACAGGTCTATGCCTTTCTGGGAGGTAGCCTTGTTTTTGATGACTACCTGTTCAAAAAACACGTGACATTTACCATTGCTCAATTGGCCGCGGCCATGGTATTGCAAGGACGTGGTCCGGATCCCACCTATTTTCAGGGCATCCTGGCGGGAAGCTACAATCTGTTGAATGGATTGGTGAAAGGCCGTTTTCGAGCCCGCCTTACCATCGGTGACGACTGCCAATTTGTCGAAGAAACCAACACCGAAGAGAAGCTGAATTTGATCATTGCAGTAAATCCGGATCCGGCAGCAAATACAGAGGTGCCTAATGACATCAATCCGGAGGTGGAATTCATGTTCCCGGTTGGTCAGATTTTTATGTTGCCAAATACCAATGGTGACAATGATTACTATCGATTTGAGGTGCTGCAGGCGCAACTGGGTTCAAGCGAGGGCGCCGTTGCCGGTGTTGCCCCATATGCCAATGGACGCAACACCCTGCGCTTTGTACCGGATGCATTACTGGAACCATTCACCACCTACTTGTTCTCTGTCCGTGTGGAAGTGAAAGAACGCCGGGGAGGAACATGGCAAACCTTGCTGGAGAATGGTCAACCGGTAATCATCGATACAGTCGTTACCTTCACAACCGGAGCGGCCGATTCAATCTTATTGCTGAGTAATATTTCCGCAGCTTATCCGGTCCCTGGCCAGCAAAATTTTCATGTCGACGAATTCAGCCAGGGATATCTTCAATTGGAAAAGTGGCAACCAGATCTGCTGGACAACCGGGATGTTGAGGTGGTCATGGAACAGGATGGACAAACATTCCTAGAGAAAGTTATCCTGGACCCTGAGCGTAAAACCATTGCTTTTAGTTTGCCTAACCTCCAAACAGGTGTGGTGACCAGGCTCCAGCTAAAAGACCGTGGGAATAGTCGGGAATTGTTTGCTTTTGAATTTCGCACCAGCAACTATCGCACCTTTTCCGAAAAGATGGCAACCACCCAGCGGATTTCGCGGCAGAAAGAAGGTGCCCAATTCAGCACGGACCATTACCTGACGGATGAATTCCCTGACGAAATTGACTTCGGGCAACTCTGGAAGCTGGAAGTCGCCCTGGATGATCCCTGGTACCGGCAATTTACCGAACCAATCCTCTATACCCAGTACCCCAACGATTATTTTAATGCGCAACATGAAGATCCGGACATTGGATTCCCACCGGTTGAGGCCGTTCGGATTCAGGAGAACAAGAATGACAACACATTCGTCATCACCAATGGATTTTATCAGATGGTGGAACAGGACTTCTACCTTTTTAAGACCATGGTGGTTGATTACCTGTCGGAGTTCCTGCGTAGCATCGATCGAACGGATGTCATCGACCGGGAAGGGGGGATCAGACCTGGCGCCCAGGAGCAATTCAAGGAATTGTTGCCCGAAGATAAGCGCTACATCCTGGACTTATACAGCGCCACCTACCTGGCGCCCGCAATTCCTTCTCCCGGATATCTGATACACTAC
>JAGQXC010000434.1 GCA_020436785.1 Saprospiraceae bacterium
TCACGAATTCGTTCATGTATTGGCTTACCGGTTAAAGGGAGCAACAAAAGCCACATATGGAGCCAACCTGAAAAAGTTTTATTTCATGGCGCTTGCAGATCAATTTGTAGCCAACAAACAAGAGTTTGAATTTATTGCATTAGCACCATTTTTAATCATTAATTCAGCGTTACTATTTTTGTTGATTATCTGTCATCCGGAATGGAAAATAACTGTTCTTGGTACTTTATTGACCCATATTTCCATGTGCTCCGGTGACTTTGGCTTATTGAGTTATTTTGAATATCATAAACATAAAAACGTAGTTACTTTTGATGATACCAATAATAAGATGTCCTATTTTTACGGACAACAACCTGAAGTCAATAAATAATCAGGGGATATTGATGAAAAGGATTTAAAATGGAAAGCAACAAAATCATTAATTATAAAAGGATAAGCCCACAACTGCTAGTATCAGATCTCGACGTTGCAATTGAATTCTACTCAGGGGTTTTACAATTTTCCATTGACTTTATTTATGAAGATTATTATGCCGGACTCATCAATAACGGGCTGTCCATTCATTTAAAAAAGAGTTATGATCCTTCAAGGCCAAACCCTCAGAAATCTATTGAAGATCCGGATATTTTATTTTTCGTTTCTGCGATTCAAAACTTATTTGTTCAATTCAAAGAACAAAAAGTATGTATTATCCAGCCACTCCGTCAAATGCCCTACGGTAAAGAATTCTACATTTCAGATCCTGACCATCACGTACTTGCCTTCCTGGAAGTCCCCACCAATTGATGATGGTATTCAACCGGACCACCCATCTCTTGCATTCAATTTTTCAATTCCTTCATCGCCAGGTAAGCCATCAGTCCAGTACTTAGTTCAAGAGCTGTTTCATCAATGTTAAAGGTTGGCGTATGCAGGGCAGACATGATGCCTTTATGGACATTGCCGGTGCCCAACAAATAAAAGCACCCGGTTGCAACCTGCGAGTAATAGGCAAAATCTTCCGCCGCCATCCAGGGATCCCAGTCCACCACTTGCTCCGGGCCCAGGTATTCGATCGCATGGGCGCGAACGGATTCTGAAAGTTTCTCATCATTGAGCAGGAAGGGGTATCCTTTCACGATACGGAATTCACAGGCGCCACCCATGGACTCCGCGATGCCGGTAGCCATCCTGAACATGGCTGTGTGTGCTTGTTCCCGCCACGATTCATCCATCGTTCGGAAGGTGCCTTCCAGATGGACTTCATCCGGAATCACATTGATGGCTCCATTGGCCACCACCTTTCCAAAGGAGAGAACGGTCGGATGGGAAGGGTTGGCCGTGCGGCTGACTATTTGTTGCAAAGCGACGATGATGTGGGCAGCAATTACCACCGGATCGATGTTCTGTTGTGGTTGGGCGGCATGACCGCCTTTACCGTGCACCCACACCTGCAGTTCGTCCATGGAGGCCATGAATTTACCCGGTCGGATGGCGATCTTGCCTGTTTCCAGCGACGGCATGCAATGCTGGCCAATGATGGCTTCGGGGCGTGGATTTTCCAGGACACCTTCTTTGATCATCATGCTGGCTCCACCTGGTAATTTTTCTTCACCCGGTTGAAAAATCAATTTGATGGTACCCCCAAATTCCGTTCGCAATGCATTCAGGATGTAAGCTGAGCCCAATAATGAGGCGGTATGGGCATCGTGACCGCAGGCGTGCATAACCCCTTCGCGGGTTGAACAATAATCTAACCGATTCTGCTCGCGGATGGGCAAGGCATCCATATCGGCTCGCAAGGCGAGGACACGATCCGATGGCTTGCCTCCCCGGATCAGGGCTACCACGCCATTCTCTGACACTGGTTGCCAGGGAATTCCCATTTCGGACAGCTCTTTTTTAATGTACGCGGATGTCTCTTTTTCCTGAAAGGAAAGTTCCGGATGGGCATGAAGATGCCTGCGGTGGGCAATAACCAGAGGGTGAATGTCACTGGCAATTTTTTTGATGCGTTCAACTATCATGATTCCAAGATCCGTAATTTCTACCAGAGTAGCCAGAGGCCATGTAGTGACCAATCCACAGATCTTGAAGCCATTGTCTTAATAAGCATCTTTCTCCAGAAATTCCTGAACGAATTCATCATCCGTCAGCTCGGGATACATGGCGTAGACTCGGTCGATGGCTTCACTTTGCCCCAGGGAAAGAATTTCCTGCGGATTCAGGCACCAGGTACCTTCCAGCAATCCCTGGCGACGCAATACTTCATGGATGCCCGGGATACAACCCTTGAATTGATTGGAAGCATCAAAAATCACCGCATTCATATCGGTAACCCCTATTCCTTTGGCTAGCAAGGAATCCAGGTCCCGATTGTTATGGCCCAGACAATGCTTTACCTGGGCCAGTAACTGAACCGCTTTGCGGGTCCATACAGCCCAGTGTCCCAGCAGGCCTCCCACAAAACGCTTCTCAACTTCCTGGCCATCGATGTCAAACTGATATTTGGTCAATAAATCGCCCAGGATATGGTCATCATTACCCGTATACATGGCTATATCCTCTCGCCTCGGTGAAGCACACACTGCCCGCATAACCTCCAGTGTTTGATAGCGGTTGAAAGGAGCCACTTTGATGGCATGAACGTTGGAAATAGCGGCAAAACGGTACCAAAAGTCGTAGTCCAGAATCCTGCCTCCCACGGCGGGCTGAAGGTAAAAACCAAATACCGGTAGCTCTTCGGCTACGGCTTTAGCCCTTTTTATCAATTCATCATTGGTCCAATAGCCTAAGCCGCCATTACTTAATAATCCCAAATGATAACCCAGGCGTCGAGCCAGCTTTGCTTCCTCCACAGCCTGTTCCAAGGGGCCCACGATTCCTGCTACCAGTATGATCCGGTCTGTAAGGCCGGCATGATCCACTTCTTCTTTCGCCAATTGCAGCACCCGCTCCAGGAGTCGGACCGAGGGATCCCTGATCTCAAACTGGGTGGTATGGACACCTACTGCCAGTCCCCCTACCCCACACGCCAAATAATAACGGGTAAGGCGGCGCTGTCGGCACTCGTCCAGCGTACTATCTGCATGTAGGGCCAGCGGGTGCGCTGGAATAACCGTTCCGAAGTGAAGATTGTCTTTTATAGTCGGCGGTAAAAAATAAGACATAGGTCCAATTTATAATTTGATCAATGGCTTTCTTTCTTGTTTCCCATCTCAATTTAACATTCAACCCTCAACCATCAACATTTTCAAAATCGCCCTTCCCGTTCCTGGAAATGCGTAGGCTTGGCAAGGGTCTCTCCACCTTCAATCAGCCAAGCGGCAATCAGTTCCTGCATGGTTTGAACGGAAACTCGTGGCGGGCCGAAGAGTAGTTTGCATTCAGATGCATTGCTTAATAGTGCCGTCGATTCTTCCTGATTGACGAACACCGGATTGCGATTCAGAAGGTATCCGAAATTTTCAGCCAGTGTCCGCACCGACAAGGTTTCCGGTCCGGTGACATTGAGGATCCTGGCCGGAGAATCGCAATGGTGCAGGCATCGGATGGCCATTTCATTGGCATCGCCCTGCCAGATCACATTGACGTAGCCCATGCGTAAGTCCAGCGGCCGTCCTTCCCAGACGGCGCGGGCAATTTCCAGAAGCACTCCATAACGGACATCGTTCGCATAATTGAGCCGGTAGAGCAAGACGTGGGTACCAAAGTGTTGGGAAGCATATTGGAAAATGCGTTCCCTGCCCAGGCAGGATTGTGCATATTCACCCACAGGTTCGGGAATGGTCGATTCGGTGGCGCCACCCGAATGAACAGAGCTAAATGGATACACATTGCCGGTTGAAAAGGCTACTAACCTCGATCTCCGGTATTTTTCCGCTACCCGACCAGGCAGGTAGGTATTCATCGCCCAGGTCATTGGTTCATTGCCCGTAGTTCCGAATTTCATCCCTGCCAGATAAAGGATATAATCTGCCTCCGGGAGTTCGAACAACTGTCTTTCATCAAGAAGGTCCATATGAAATGTCTCAATGCCATCTTCCTGCAAACCTTCAGCGACTCCAGGTTCAGAAAACCGTGATGCGGCCATCACCCGGGATGATGTCCCGGCAGCCAAAACAGCCTGACGGGCCAGACGCGCCAGGGCCGGACCCATTTTACCACCGGCACCCAGGATCATGAAGTCCCCGGATAGCCGGGATACATCGTTGATCAATGCAGCAGATGGTTGCAACAAACGCAGATAGCGTCGCCGGATCTCTTCCATGTTCTGTAGTTATTTCAAAAACAACACATTAAAACTATGTATGGCCAAGGCCACTACCAAAAGCAAGCCCAGGCCCCCTGTAAGATTGGCCAATAAGCCATTGGTCCTGGCTCCCATGATCTGCCGATCGTTGGCAATCAGAAAGATGGCTAATCCAATCAATGGAATGATGAAGATGGTAATGCTTTGGGCAAAAACAA
>JAGQXC010000435.1 GCA_020436785.1 Saprospiraceae bacterium
GGAATAGCCAATATCATAAGTAAAACAGATCTTCAAACCACAGTGCAAAAACTTGCTGAAAAAGGTGTAAGATGCAGAACATGTGCCAGTGGAAACCCGGCTTATCGGTACATGGATGAAATTTTGGATGATCTTGAACAAGGAGCTACAAAATTTGAAAACAACTTTACTTCAGTGATCACTGGATTTAAGCAGGGGGGGAATTTTACTGAAGGAGCAATGTTTGTTTTGGATGCTGTCAGTAGATTCGGAGATGATTTTCCGCGCGGAACATTATTTGAATTTACTGAAGTTACGGGAGGAGGAGTTCGAAGAATAGACTTAAGAGTAGGCGATGTCTTTTATGAATTTAAGTCTGTTGCTTCTGTGCCGCCGTCGGGATTTGCTACTCAATTTATTAAAGATATGGACTTAGGAGCGGTAACTGATTTAGGACAATTGAAATGGTGGTTTGATGGGAATAAAGTAAGTAGCCTACCGAAACAACAGTTTTTGGATCAGTTAGTAAATAATCCTCCATCGGCTCAAGTAATAGAAAGGTTGAGATTGAAATTTGCTCCTAATGGGGATGATTGGTTGGATGTGGTAGATGCCATAGATGATAATTTTGAACAGATATTCAGTGTTAAATAATGAGGTGGATAGGAATAAAAGAAATAGAAGACTTAGCAACAATATCCTATGGTTCTTTTGATAAGGTTTTAGAGGCTGGACTCATTGTTTTCTATGATAGTAATTCTGGGATAAATATTTGTTCTGCTCAGTCATTTGATCCTAATTGTAATAGAATAGAAAGTGGAAGTAGCGATTATTATCTAATAGGAGGAAATTTGTGTTTGAAGTTTGGGAATGAAATAAGGAAAATCGATTTAACTTCTTGCACGAGCACTGTTCTATGTAAAACGGATAGAAATAATATCAGCTTAATTAATCAAGAATATTGTAGGGGCAGTAGTTCTTTTACAAAACCAAGAAGGAAAATTAATGATATTATAAGCATACGAAATGCTGAGGTCATCTATTCGTGGGAAGACAACAAGGCACTAATTTCATGGAGTGCTAAATATCCTATCTTTTTTAATAAAGAGAGTGAGAAATTATTTGCTTTTGATCTTTCTGGTGATAAAGTTCTATGGAATATAATTTTAGATAAGGGTTTTGCAGGTGTAAGATATGTACAGGAGGTGAATGATAGAGAATTATTCATTCAACGGTATTTGCAATTTGAAGAATACAATCTACTCAAAATAGATGTCATTACTGGCTCAATTGTTTGGGAAGCAATCAACACATTGAATCACTACAATTACGAAGCATCAAGTTGCAAGTTATATGGAATAGGTGGGAAGACCTTCGAAGTCATTAATGCTAAAACAGGAGAGCGAGAAATCCAACAGGAACTAAGCGAGGATTTACATATATCATCCCATCTTACGTACTACTATAATGGCTTACTTTACTTCTCAGGCTACCAAGATAAAAACATACCAGTTTTCGGAGCAGTGGATGTAGAGAATGGAGAGTTGGTATTTACTCAGGAAGTAGAGATGCCCGGTGAGAAATCATTTAGAAAAGGATTGGATCGACCAGTAGTAGTTGGGAATCGACTTTATGTCCGGGATTCGATGAAGACATTGCATGTATATGAAAGAGTAGAGGATTCTTTGTAAGAAGATTACTTGTAGTAGTTAGGAAATTGTTGATACTGCCGTTATCCGTAACTTACCTGCAAATCGTTTCAAGTGAAGAACTTCTATTTCAGCCTTGCCTTATTGCTGCTAATCACCCAGGCTTGCCATGATGTCAAGCATGCGGACTTCCTACCTGCCGACACCCCCCTCTCCACGACCATTGACGGCATCACCTATCGCCCGGGCAACTGGGCCCATCCGGATTACAGCGCGCCCTTCACTTTTCTGGGGAATCACCGGCTGGTCATCGAAAGTCCGGTCGATACCGGTACCGTGTTTGTGCACCTGGAATGGCGGAGGCGGGACCTGCATCCGGAGGCTAAAGGGATGATCCTGGTCAACGCGCTGACGCAGGATACCATTCGCAATCGGCTAGCCCTTGCAGTTACCAACGATTTTGGTAACATCGTCTTTGAGCCACAGCCGGGAGCCCGTACCTATTATTTGTATTACCTGCCGCATACGTCTACCGGTAAATATTACCCCAAACTGAATTATCTGGAACCGCAAGAAACAGCTGATCCGGTTTGGTCACAGCGGGTAGCCCGCCTGAATCTGACTCAATTGCCTGAAGGGAAGGTGACCGCTTCCGAAAGCATCGATGACTTCCACTCCTTCTTCCCGATGGAGGTCACAGCCACCACGGAAGAAGTAAATGCCTATACCGCAGCCCATCCACAATCGTATTACCTCTTTCCCGAATCCCGCCATCGCTCGATCCGCATGAGTCATTTTTTGCCTTATCATTGGATCCGGCGTGGACCACAATCAGGATTACAGGATGACGTTAAACGGGGTGAGTATTACACCTTCCAGGTCGGTCTGTATGCAACGGGTAAAGCGATGAACGATGTTAAAGTGACCTGGTCGGATCTGGTAAATAAGCAGGGGGCTCACATTGACGCCAACCAGATCACCTGCTTTAATACCGGTGGTATCGACTTGAATGGTAAGCCATTTGCCAAAGTTGTCAATGTACCGGCGGGAAAGGTTCAGGCTTTCTGGTTAGGGGTTGATGTGCCTATCGATATCCAGCCGGGTAGTTATCAAGGTTCTTTCATCTTTCAGCCTATGGGTGAAAAACCGGATACCTGTATGCTTGCCCTGGACGTAACTGCAGATACCATTGCCAACCATGGCGACGATGATCCGGCAAATATGACGCGGCTGCGCTGGTTGAATTCGACGTTAGGTACCGATCCGGATTTCATTGTTCAACCTTTTCTGCCGGTTAGCTTCGAGGATCATAGCCTTCATGTCCTGGGCCGTGATGTAATCCTCGGTGATAATGGTTTGCCAGCCCAAATCCAATCCTATTTTACCACCGAGATGACTAAACTGGCCGATGCACCCGAATCCCTCCTGGCTAAGGCCATGGACCTGACTATAACCGCCAATGATGGTCACCGCATTGATTGGCAATCGCAGAACTTTTCGATCGCACAAAATCACCCTGGCGCGGCCACCTGGTCGGTAATCAATCATGCGGAAGGGTTTGACCTCCATGTACATGGGCGTCTGGAATACGACGGCATGCTGGACTATTACCTGGAATTGATTGCTAATCAGGCAACGGAAGTGCAAGACATTGCCTTGCCCATTGCTTACCGGCCCGAAGCCGCCGAGTACCTGGTCGGTCTGGGTTATCAGGGCGAACGCCGGCCGGAGCGCGTGGATTGGCATTGGGATGTGGAGTACCATCAGGAAGGGGCCTGGATGGGGGCGGTCAATAAAGGACTGCAATACGTGCTGCGTGACGAGAATTACGAACGACCGTTGAACACCAACTTTTACCACAACAAGCCACTTAAAATGCCACCTTCCTGGTTTAATGACGGGCGGGGAGGTATCCGGATTTCAAGACAGGGCGAGGCCATTGTGGCGGACAATTATACCGGTAAACGCAGCCTCCAGGCCGGCGATACCCTCCATTTCAACATCCGCTTCCTAATCACCCCATTTAAGACCATCAATACTGAAAAGCACTTTTCCACCCGTTTTGTGCATGAATACGTGCCGGTGGATTCAGCCATTGCCTGGGGCGGCACGGTAATTAATGTACATCATGCTAAACCCATCAATCCGTACATCAATTATCCTTTTTATGCCCTCGACTCCATGAAAGCTTACATCGACGAAGCCCATACCAAAGGAGTGAAGGTAAAATTGTACAATACCATCCGTGAACTGACTTACCACGCTTACGAACTGTTTGCCTTGCGCAGTCTGGGTGATGAAATCTTCAACGATGGCGAAGGCGGCGGCCACAGCTGGTTGCAGGAACACCTGGAAGACCATTATCATTCGGCCTGGCATGCCACGGAAGTGAACGATGCCGCCATCCTGGATAAAGGCACTTCACGCTGGACCAATTATTACATTGAAGGACTCAACTGGCTGGCTAAGAATCAGCAAATCGATGGCCTCTACCTGGATGACATTGCCTTCAGCCGGGAAACGGTCAAGCGCATTGCCAGCGTGATGAACCGGCATCGTGATGAAGTCGTCATCGACCTGCATTCTGCCAACCAATACAATCCCCGCGACGGATACATCAATAGCATCTTTCTGTATATGGAGCATGTACCTTACATCTCACGCTTATGGTTTGGTGAATACTTTGATTATAGTGAGGATCCGGATTACTGGATTACCGAAGTGTCCGGGATACCTTTCGGGGTGGGCGGTGAAATGCTGGAAGGAGGAGGACATCCCTACCGCGGACTGGTTTATGGCATGACGACCCGGAAGTATTCGACTTTTGATCCGCGACCCATCTGGAAGCTGTTTGATGAATTTGGTATTGCACAAAGCCGCATGCAGGGTTATTGGGTGGAGGAACAGGCGATCAAAACATCCAATCCCCGGGTGCGCACCACCATTTACCGGAAACCGGATGCCGTGCTTATTGCGATTGGCTCGTGGTCTAAAACGGATGAACAGGTGCAATTGCATATCGATTGGGAGGCGTTGGGTATGGACCC
>JAGQXC010000047.1 GCA_020436785.1 Saprospiraceae bacterium
AGATTCTTTTCCGTGGCAATCTCATTCCCCGTGTTGGGGTTGGGATCGTAATGGGGAGCCATGCTGCTGGTAATGTGCAAGCGAATCCGGTGCCCCGCTTTGAAAAGATTGGAGGTATAAACCTGACCAATCCGGATTTTGTAAATCTCTCCCGGCTGCATCAGTTCCTGCCGGTCCAGGCCATGGCGGTACCGCATCCTTAAATAGCCGGCATCCAGCCCGTGTAAATTTATTGAAGTGCCATCCGGAAAAACATCACACAGGGTGAAGGAAAAGTCAGTGTCCTTGCCCGAAGAACTCACATACAGCTCGGCGACCAATTCTCCGGTCACCTCCAGATCCTGAGAAAGTACACCGGAGGTAAAGACCAATACATCCTTCCGTGATTCGATCTTCCGCTGATCATAGGGATAGGATTTTTCATAGGAAACATCCCAAACCGGATCGTGGGGATCGAAAATAAACGCTTCCGGGGATTCCTTATCCGGAAGGGTTGGCGATAATTTACCGTCGCGGTTATCCCGCGCACTTTGGCCGGAACCATGTAAATAATAAGAAACCGTTTTAGCCCGTTTGAGGGGCCATTCTTGCTCAGCTCGCCACTTGTTTTCACCCATGACAAATAGGCTGACCGGTGGCAATTGACTGCGTCCTTCCTCGCCTTTCAGGATCTCGTCGTACCAGTTCAACAATTCGTAATCATAGTCCATCCCGGCATTGGTGCCGAAATCCATTTCTCCAAACCTTGTTTTGCGGCTGTTTAGAGAGGTGTGATTCCAGGGGCCCAATACCAGCCTGGTCTTTTCTTTGGCTCGTTCCGTGGCGGCCTCATTGATCATTTTATGGTATCCCCTTGTTGCTCCTTCCGGTCCATAAGCGGCGTCATACCAACCACTGAGCAAAAGCACCGGATTGGTGAATTTCTTAAAATCTTGCTCAACGTTAAGAAAATCCCACCAGGCGCTGGAATCAGGATGTGCCAGCCATCGGTAATATTCCGGCGCATAGTCTTTCAACAGGGGCAGGTCAGCCAAAGGGCGATAGTTGTACCAATGCCGTCGGTCCGACGCCTCCCATTCTGCGGTGGCTTGTTCCTCATCCCAGGAACCGGATCTGTCTCCGGCCCGCTTCCGCTTGTCCGGAAGTATATAAGGCATGAACCAATCCAGCCACAGCGCGGAAAAAGCGCCGCCATAATACATGAAATGATGACTTCCTATGGGCGTCATCTCTGGGGCGGCAGCGGCCAGGTGTGGCGGGGACTGTGACATGGCCAGCCATTGGACGATGCCCGGATAGGATCCTCCGTAAGTGGCTACTTCCCCATTGCACTGCGGATAATCGGCTACCCACTCGATCACCTCATAACCATCCTGCTTTTCATTCCGGTAAGCTTCAAACTCCCCCCCGCTACGGAGACGCCCTCGTACATCCACCAGGAAAACCAGGTACCCCCGCCGGGCTGCCTTGATGGGAAATTCGGCATAACTGTCGTAATCGTCAATCCCGTAAGGGGTGCGGTACACAATAGCCGGGTACGAACCGGAAGCTTCTGGACGGTAAAGGATGGCACCCAATTTCACGCCATCGGACATCGGAATGGTAATCTCTTCCCTTTGTAAATTAAGAGAATGCTGAGCCCCTACCCGACAGGTTGTTATAATGATCAACGATAACAACAGACAAAATTGCTTTTGGCAAATGATCTGGGGAAGCAACCGAGTCATACCTTGAGAAATACCTTTTTTATGTAAAGTAGGTACAGGAACAACCAGGCGGTGGCTACATAAGCCATTGCCCCCAGCAATTCCGACCAGTTATCGGGAAACAACTTGATCAATCCCCCAAAGAGGAATTTGGAGGTATGCTCGAACGC
>JAGQXC010000436.1 GCA_020436785.1 Saprospiraceae bacterium
ATTCTTGTCTACAATCAGATTAAACCGGGGAAGCAGGTACCATACGATGGTTATTGCCAGGGCCAAAGCCAGGAAAGTAGTGAGCAGGGACTCGGTAAGAAATTGCGACACGATGGTCTTTCTTTTCGCCCCGACAACTTTCTTTATTCCAATTTCTTTTAGTCGTTTTGTGGCCCGCGCAGTCGAAAGATTCATAAAGTTAATGCAGGCGATCAGGAGGATTATGACAGCCAGGATGGAAAATAGTTCAACATACTGAATCCTGCCGCCAACCGGTACGCCATCCACGAATTTGCCGTGCAGGTATAAACTGGAAAATGGAACCAATCTCGCCTGCCGGATGGTATGTTCCGCTATTTGTTCCCTGACCCGGTTGACTTTCACATTCAGTTGAGTTATATCCGTGCCTTTCCTTACCAAAACATAAACTTGCGGTCCACTGCTGTCCCAGGTATTCAGCGACGTCCAGGGAGGAGTGTCTTTGGATGCTTTGGTAGAAAGGGCGAAATCAAATTGGATGGTGGAATTGCCGGGTAAGTCATCAATAATTCCGGTCACTCTAAATGGCATCGAATGCTCAAATTCAATGGTTTTACCGATCACCTGATCCGTGGTTCCAAAAAGATTGATCGCCAGCTTCTTCGAAATGACCATGGAATTGGGATGATTCATGGCCTTGGCCCGCTCTCCGTAGAGAAATTTGAAGGAGAAAATGTTGAAATAGTCTTCTCCTACGATCTGGCCGGTCGCTTTTAAATTCTTATCATCTACCGTAAGCAAATGCTGGCCGAACCAGTCCGGAGGAATGGCAGCTGCTGCATATTCAACTTCCGGCATATGATCCACCAGGTATTCTGCCATTGGGCTGGACGTTTCAATGATGGTTTGAATACCATCCTTGAAATTCAGATTCTCAATAACCTGGTAAATGCGTGCCTCGTTGTCATGGAATTTATCGGTGCTTAATTCATCATTTACCCAGAGCAATATGAGGATGGCACAGGCCAGCCCGGTGGTCAGGCCGGTCATATTGATCAAAAATGTTTTTTTGTTCCTCCGGATGCTGCGCCAGGAGATCAGAAGATGATGCTTGATCATGATGTTTCCCATGGATGTATTTTTCATTGAACGGATAATTCCCGGTCTAAATAACCGTATGACTTGTGTGGCAAAGTGTATTCTGGCCCGGCCAGGTCCCCACTGTTTCAGTTGCCGTTGGAACATTTCGAGCAAATCGCCTTCGATACTTTCGGCTAGTTCCGGCCGGCAGAACCAGCGGAAAAAATTAAGTGCCCACCTGGGTGGACGCGGATTAGGTTTATCATTCAATCGTTGCTACCATTTAAATGTGGATGGATCCAATTTTTTAAATCAACTAATATGTTAAGGCCAATTTGGTCACCGACACCGGGGGATTGCATTGTTTCGGATACCAGTCCGGAGCTCTCCCCTATCCAAGCGGCCTGGTTTCCTCAAAAGACAGCACCTGACGCTTGTTCATTTGACTATAATTACCTTAAATGTAGTTATTATAAATAAAAACGACAAATCAGGTAATTACAAGACTGACGCGACCATCAAATAGTTACACCTAACGCCTAAATAATTTTACAATTCCTGGGAAGGATGTCGATTCATCAGTAGGATTAGTCCGGATCAGGGCAAGGATCCGGGACTCACGCCAAAATGGTCTTTAAAGCATTTTGAGAAATAGGCCGGCGAGCTGAATCCGCAACGAAATGCTATTTCGGATACATTACCGGTTTTGTGCTCCAGCATCTGTCTGGCCCGTTCCAACCGCATTTGCCGAATGATCTCACTGGGCGAATAGCCGGTCAACGCCGTTAATTTGCGATGCAGTTGGCTTCTGCTCATCCCGGCCGCCTGGCTCAGTTCTATGACACTGAACTGTTCATCGTCATAATTTTCCTCGATCGCCTTGCGCACCCGATCCAGGAAAACGGCGTCAATACTGTCTGACTCCATCTCCGCAGGTGTCAGGGCGTGAAATTTCTTGCGGAAAAACTCCTGCAGTTTCTTCCGTTGTTCAATCAGATTTTTCGTCTGAATCAGCAATTCCCTGGCGCTAAAGGGTTTGATCAAATACACATCGGCTCCGGATTCCAGGCCTTCCAGTTTATCTTCCTGAGCCGCTCTGGCGGTGAGCATTACGACGGGAATATGGCTGGTTTTTTCATTGGACTTGAGCAGCTGACACAACCGGATCCCATCCATTTCCGGCATCATCACATCGGTGACAATCAAATCAGGCATTAAGGTCAACGCCTGCTCCCAGGCTGCTTTCCCATTATTGGTTGCCACGACCCGGAATTGATCATCAAGAATTTCTGTAACAAAATCCCTTACATCCTGATGATCTTCGGCAATGAGGGCAATCGGAAGTTTCTGATGTTCGAGCTTCGCGAGGGGTGAAGAACCCACGGAGCGGGTTTCAAGGGATGAGGATTCCGCCGGCTCGGAACGCTCTTCCTGGGTCAGGGCCTTTGGGAGCGGACCTTCATTCTGGTATTCCTTAAATCCACCGGTTTGCAGGATGACCCTAAAGGTCGAGCCGACGCCTTCGACACTATCGACCGTGAGACTTCCCCCGTGGATTTCGGTAAGTTCCCGGGTGAGGGCCAAACCAATACCGCTTCCAGCCTGAATTTCCGAATAAGTGCTCCGGGTAAACCGGTCAAAAAGGTCATCGATCTGATCGGAAGGAATACCGATACCGGAATCCTGTACTTCTATAGTAACCCGGTCTGGTGGGTTATCAACGGACACCGCTTGTGAATCTGGCAGGACCCGGGCTACATGGACTTGCACCAGGCCCTCCTCAGCGGTAAATTTAAAAGCGTTGGAAATCAGGTTGACCAGAATTTTTTCAACCACATCGTGGTCAAAGATGCCATCCAACGGCTCAACGGGTACATGCACCTCAAACT
This sequence comes from Saprospiraceae bacterium, assembly GCA_020436785.1. Lineage (GTDB taxonomy): Bacteria > Bacteroidota > Bacteroidia > Chitinophagales > Saprospiraceae > JAGQXC01. The sequence goes on from JAGQXC010000436.1 coordinate 2,949, forward strand.
TTATCTGCTTACGGACAGCCAAGCTTTCAAATGATCCGGCCACCGTCCGGATCAGTTTGCCAAGATCACCTTTGGCCGGTTTCAGTTTCAATTTACCGCTTTCCAATTTGGATAGATCCAGTAGTTGATTGACCAGATCAAGCAAACGCCGACTATTGCGCAACAGAATCCGGTAATATTTCTGGAGATCGCCTTTAAAATTTCCGGCGATCATTTGTTCCAGGGGACTAATGATCAAAGTGAGCGGTGTACGGAATTCGTGACTGATGTTGGCAAAGAAAGTGCTTTTTACTGCATCCAGTTCTCGTAATTTATCCGCCTCGGCCTGTCGGAGACTGGCCGCATATTCGACCTGCTGGTTTTTGATTTTTTGTTGGTTACGAACGTACTGAAAGAAGCCTATCAGCAACAGAATAACGGCCAGAGAGCCAAATAGAATCGTGCGTTTCTGGCTGGTCTGACGGGTCAATTCCAATTCCTGTCTGGCCAGTTCCGCTTCTTTTTTCTGGACCTCATACCTGGATTCCATCTCGGCCACTTTTCGGGTATTTTCCAATTTGAAATTAGAGTCTGCCAGGAATACGAATTTTCGGTACCAATCAAATGCAGATCGCAGGTCACCCTTCACCTCATAAGCGGCTGCAAAGGCTTTGTAATACAACTCATGCTGGTTCTCCAGTTGTAAACGCTGAACGATTTCCCATCCCTGGTTGGCATAGGCCAGGGCTTGATTCCCATTACCCAATCCGGCATAAGCTTTCGATAAATTGTAATAGGCGTAGGTTGCGTAGGCTTCATTGCCGAGTTCTTGCCAATACTGCAAAGCCTTTTCAAGCCAGGGTATTGCTTTGGAGTAATGTTCCTGATCGTTGTAATTCGAACCGGCATTGTTGGCAATCACTCCTGCATAAGCCAGGTTATCGAATTTCACGGCATAATCCATCGCCAGCTTGCTGTACCCTTCCGCTTTTTCATATTGTTCCATGCGCCCGTAGACAGTGGCCAGATTACTGTAGCAAGCCATTAAGCGTTTTTCTTCTCCGAGATTCTGGCGGATTTTTAACGCTTCTTCAAAATGTTCAATAGCCTTCTCGTAGACCCCTTCATCGCTGTAAATTTGGCCAATGTTGTTGTGAACTATCGATGCACCCAACAGGTCTCCGCTTTGCTCATCCATCTCCAAAGCCCGCACATAGTAGAAAATGGAGGAGTCCATTTGACCCAAATTACTGAATATGGATCCAAGGTTGGTATAACAAGTACTGATCTCATCGGTATCACCCAGTTCCTGGAAAAGAGATAACTCCAATTTAAACGCTTCCAGTGCTTCCTGGTGTTTGCCCTGATCGTCGAAGGCAAATCCGCGGAGATGGTAGGACATGGCCAGGCCTTTGCTATACTTTTCTTCCTCGGCGAGGTTAGCAAGTGTATCGGCATAGGCCATTCCTTTGCCGGGATTATCCAGGGACTCCTCCAGGGCAATTTGGTAAAGGATATCGATCCTAGCCTGCGGATCGGCTTCGCTTTGGTATCGGTTGCGTAAACTATCGACATAGGCGGTCTGAGCCGTCAACGCATGCGGGATTAAGAACAGGCAAAGGAAGCTTAAACGGTGTAATGACATCATTCAAGAAGATCTGGTAACGATCTTCTCAAAATACAAAACAGATTAGGGATTCGAAAACCAATTGGTATCCCAGGCGGGCAAGCCTCCTGCCTGGCATTCACCGCCAATGGATTTGGCAGAGATTCTCCGCCAAACTGCCCGGGCATTAGCCGTTCTTAGTGCCAGATTCCTTGATTGGCCATCAGCCGACGGCTAAGTCGTTTGGCTTGCAGGATTCAAAGAGGATCAGGAGCATTTCGAAAACGGTTGGCTTTACCGGCCAGGGTTCCAATCCACCGAACAACCGGGAAAATGAACTTCTTGACCAGGGCCGGAATGACCAGCATATCGAATTCGGAACGGTACCGGTTAAGCAACCAGGCGCTATCAAACAGTCCGGGCCTGCCACCGTTTTCGACGGAGGACCGGTAAATTTCACTGAGAAAAAATTCCACATTGTTTGCCGGTTCTACCCAGCCTTCCATCTCCAATTTATCCGGACCGGGATTAATAAACCGGTGCGGCGTTCCGGCTGGGAAGACCACTTTCTCCCCGGCGGAATAGGTTTTTGGTTCCTCCCCAAACAGTTGGGTTTCCATTTTACCATTGACAATAATAAAAACCTCTTCCTGTTGATGGTGAACGTGCATGGGAGCTCCGGCGCCGGGATCAACCACTCCCTTTACTTCCAGCCGCTCCCGGCCACGGACCATTCGAACTCCAAGAAACGTTATTTCGTCACCATGTCCGTTGTTGATGGTCCGGGGATATTGATTGTTCATATCTTGAATGATTTTTGATTTTAGCAAAGATTGGGCGTTGCGCCTGAGAAAGTTTTCAATCAGGTCGCAATTGGTTATAATTTGGTCTTATTGGACTGTATTAGACCCTGGTTATAATTCTTTGCCGTTTCTCCGGCACCTGTTACAAACCATAGCCAGAAGGCCGGAAATGTTTCACAGATCATCCCTCTTCAGGTTGAGGTGACCGGTGTGGCAAGATACTTGATGAAAGTCATCTGAGCATTCCCACAGGGATGACCAACTTTTCTTAACAATGCCTATCTTATGGGGATATTTAGTGAATCAATACCAGTGAAATCTTGTGATCTAATGGATTATATACATCGTTATAGGTTTTCTCCTGATTCTCATTATAAACGAAATATTTCAGTAACGGATGGATTCACATTAAAAGATAATTAATATATAATGTGTTGATAGTTTTTGAATAAAGGCGACAAGGTTAGATATTCAATTGGTAAGGAAAATTAAACAAATAATGATCACCCGTATGTATGGGTTCTGATATGCAAGTCAAACAAAATACCGGAGATATTAATTTTAGAAGCCTCTTAAAGCAACTGCTTACTTTCCGGACCGGTCTGGTTTACGCATTGATCCTTTATTTCATCTGGACAGCGATTGAGTTGTCGATTCCTTTTTTAACCCGGCTTTTGGTTGACGAGGGCATATTTTTTTCTGACCGCACCTTCGTGGTGCTCATGATCGCAGCCATCATCGTGTTTAACGTGGGTGGCATGGTGGCAGACTTTACCAAAACCATGATCCTGCGTAACATCGGTGTCCGGTTAAACATCGTCATCATCGATGAATTCTACCACAAGCTGTTATACAACAATTACCTGGGCTTCAAAAACCTCAATGAAGGGCAGATCATCCAGAATGTCAATGACAATGTCCGGATTGAAACCTTTCTTACGGATGGCATGATCACCCTGATCAATTCCATTTTTAACATCGTCCTCTTCGCATTGGTCCTTTTCTTTTTCAATACGACCATTTCCTGGGTATTTCTGATTTCCATTGTAGTGCTGATTTTGTGGGAAGTCCTTTTTCTCGGAGTCAGTGCCCGGATTGACAATGAACGGTACCTCATGAATTCCCGCATCCAAAGTGAAGTTATTCAGACCGTGAAGGGGGCGTTTGACATAAAGATGAATAAATTGGAAAAGCGCCATGCGACCTTATGGCATGAACTCCACCAATATACTTCCAACATCCGTTTGTCCATTTTACGGCTGGTCCAACTCTACCGCGGGGGTAATCTGATCTCATCGGAGTTGCGCAATGGCCTCATTTTAGGCATTGCCTGTTTCAGCATCATTGAAGGTCAAATGTCGTTGGGAGCTTTACTGGCCATCCAGTACATACTCGGCCGGACAAGACAGCCGTTGCAGGATACGCTTCAATTTTTACAGGACCGCGAGTACGCCAAATTGAGCATGAAAAGATTGCAGGAATTTCACAATTCGGTCGTAGTAAAGGATCACGTAGCCAATCGTGATGAAATTCTGGAAGCAGATATCGTACTGGAACAAGTCACCTACCTCTACCCCACCACGCAACACGGCGTTGAAAACATTGACCTGGAAATCAGGCACGGGTGTAAGCTGGCATTCATCGGAGAAAGTGGTAATGGCAAATCCACCCTGCTAAACATCATTAATGGTCTGATCGAACCGTCCAAAGGCAAAATCGCTTTTGTTCACCAGGGATTCAAGTACCACCCCTCGGAATGCAGCATAGGAGCGGTCTCACAAGACGGACATATCTTCGATGCCGATGTCAGATACAACATTACATTGCGTGAAAATGGCACCTATGAGAAGAGTGACCTGGACAACCTGATCAACCTATGTTGCCTTACGGATGTCATTGACGAATTGCCGGACAAACTGAACACCAAACTGGGGAGAGAAGGGATAATGCTCAGTAAAGGTCAATTTCAACGGATATTAATCGCCCGCGCTTTGTTTAAGCAAAGTCAAATTCTGGTCTTTGATGAGCCTACCAGTGCGCTGGATATCAATACCTCCAACCAGATTATGGATAATATTCTCCACGCTTTTCCTGGGAAAACCATCATCGTGGCCACGCACAAATTGTTTATTGCCAATAAAATGGATCAGGTCATCCTGCTGAAGAAAGGCAAGATCACTCAACGAATGGATCTGACCACTGAACCTGGCAAATCTGGAGTAACCTTAACGGATTTGAAGTGAGTCGTTTATTCAACATTGATAAGAAAATTGAAGTCAACCGTTTGCCGCGGCAAGTGGTCTTCAGAAGTGGCATGGTGATTTTAGCAAATGCTATTGTCCTAATGATTTTTTTATCCCTGATCGACTTTAAAAGTTATGTAACCATTAAAAGTGAACTACGCAATGCTGACGCCGAAAATTACGCCATCGTCTCCAATAAAAGCGGACTGGTCAAAATGTCCCAATTCGGTATTTCCAATCACATCGGCAAAGACGCCTGCATCGGGGTATACGAATTAAATGACCACACATTCCCGGTGATGGATCAATACGATGCTTTACTTGCTATCGGGCTCCCTCACACGCTGACGACTCCGGATTCAACCATTCTCAAACTGAAATCGATTGATATCCAGGACGAAGCGATCAATCTGCAGATTGGTAACCTGCTCAATGATCTATTATCGTATCGCTCCATGTACAATGTCAATAAAACGACGTATTCAAAATTACTGGACAATTATTTAGAGAACAAATTGAAGGATCAGGAAATCCTCAACCTGATCCGGTCAAAAGATTCCCTGGAAGCACAATTAAAACAACTGCTTGCGACCAACGAAGCCCGGGATGCCTCGTTGCGCAACCAGGACGTCATTTCCGCTCAATACAGGGAAGAGCGGATGGTAAATTCTCTTAAGGACCAGGTCAGTTCCCTGACGCGGGAAATCAACGATTATTCCGTAACCAGAAATGCCTACGACGTTAACAAAGACTTTCTGATCAAAGAGTTGGAATTCAGGAATAATTTCCGGGGGATGATCAACGACATCGAACTGGCCCTTTTCGCTTTAAAAAACACCGTACTGGAGTGGAAAAACAGGTATGTCATTACCGCGCCGGAAGAGGGAATGATCCAGTTGAATAATTACACCGCCTATACCTATCTAAATAGCGGGGATACGATCGCCGTTATCAGCCCTTCGGTGGATTCTACGTCTAGTTTTGAGCTGCATTTTAAGTTTCCCGGCAAATACATCAATTACCTGCATACTGGTCAAACGGTATATTCGGAATTGACCGAATATCCATATCTGGAATACGGTTCGCTTTCCGCCACCATCAGTGAAATTTCGACGATACCACTTGGGGACACATACTTTTGCAAAGCCCGTTTAAATAACGGATTTCAGACTACTTACGGCAAAAAAATCAAACCGAGTGGCAATGTAATGGCTGCCCAATCGAGGGTGCTGATAAAGAACGAAAGCCTGATGCAAAAATTCCTTAAGAACCTCCGGTGGAAGGCTTCTTCGTTTACGAATGGGCAGGCGAATCAATCCATGCCGAAATAAGTCATTAAAAAAGGCCATCGGGAGGGATGGCCTTTATGCACAATAATGAACTTATAATTAAATAGCACTCAATGCGATTATCGTTGGACCTGAATCTTTTTGGTCAGAATTCCGGCATTGGTTTGGGCTTGAAGAATGTAGAGTCCGGCCGGCAATGCACTTAGATCCAATTGGGCTTGTCTGCCGGAGATATCTTGTTTATTCAGGAGTCGTTGTCCTGTCAAACCAAAGACAGTCAGCGATTTTAAAGAACTGCCTCCATTCACATGGACGGTCAGATTATCCGGAGTGGGATTAGGGAAAGCGACCAGGCGACTTTGTGTCTCCTGATTCCTCAAACGAACATAGATGGTTTGGTAGGCATCCGGTAAGGAATACGTCGCACCGTTTTTGTCCGAGATACGGATGTTCTTCATATGAAGTTGCAACGGGATCTCTTCATCGCTTTTAAAACCTTCTATATCTTCTTTGATAATAAATCCAACGGTAGATACCAAGCCATGACCTGAGATCACCTCTTTATTGGCCCGGCTGATGGCCGCATCGATCCGGCCATGATAAGGATCTTTGGCCAGTTCAATATGTGGTGCATTACGGACCAGCCAGGAGTCGGTATCCAGATTTACCTGGACCGAATTGGAATCGACCAGCTGTCCTTCGTAATCGAGGGTGAAGGCAAATCCATGGATGTCCAGGGCCGGATAGTCTTCGGTACCCAGGCGGATATTGATAACGGCCAGATCTCCGGAATCCAGTTGGCTTTGTTCCGGCTCAATAAACACCGGAATATCAGTCATTTCTTTGGAGACAAAAACGACATCAGGCACAAACGAATGAGCTTGACGGTAATTAACATCGACCGCATCCAGATCGGCTTGGGTGATGTAACCATCCCCATCGGTATCGGCATGTTTGAGATTCACTCCGTTAAAGGAAGACTCCCAATCCGGGGCAACGGCATTGATCCATTGCGAACCCTGGTGTTCCCTGGCCGGGCCGGTTTCGCCTAATGTCCAGCCCAACTGCAGTACATCACCCATATCGACGCGACCATTTCCATCGGCATCACCCGGCCAAACCTGGTCCTGGGAAAGATCACAAACTGCTTCCTCATCAACCACGTTAATGATGACATCGATGGATTGACATTGGTTATCGGTCACACAATAATCCAGGGTAAAATGGTCCTCACCGGTGAAGTTGAACTTCGGTTCGTAATAGATGATGTTGGTCCCAGCAATATCTCCGCAATTCAGCGTGGTTTCGTCAATCTCTTTAAAAATGTCAATCTGTCCATTTTGCGGAAATTGGTTGACCTGGAAGGCGTATTTATCGGCATCGATCGGAATCCGGTAATTGACGACCAGACTGTTGTTTTTGGCCAGGGTAAAATGGTAGGGTTCATCGTTGCGTGGTTGGTAGTCGCTGACTTGCAGGAATACGGTGGCATCCTCGCAATAGCCATCCCGGCAGATTTGGTAGTTAAAGGACTGAACTCCTTCAAAATTAGCCGGATAGGTGTACTCGGCCAGTCCATTATCATCCAAAAGGAGGAAGGATTGTGGCTCATAGCCGAGAATGTAGGTCTTAAGGTTTTTGTCACCCGGGTCACCAATCGTCAGGGTGGGATCGTTATTATAAAAATTATTGATCAGGTTAAACCGGACCGGATCCCTTGTATTTTTGATGAAGTGTACGACGCCATTACGGGCGATGAGTTTTTCCTTTGGTTTTTCGTAAACAGAGATTACGAAAAGCTTGGTCATTAAGTCCGAAAACTGGAGCACTACCGTATCTTTTCCCACAAATCCATCGTCCGGCGTGTATTCGACTGCAAATGGGGTGATGAACGTCGCCGTACCATGGCTGGGTGCCCCCGTGAGGCTGAAGTTATCCAATGGAGTGAACAGGTAGACCGGAGCGCCTTCAATGCTAAA
>JAGQXC010000437.1 GCA_020436785.1 Saprospiraceae bacterium
AATTGGTCGATTTAAGCCCATTGCTCGTAAAAGCCTCCGCCGATGAACCGGTGCATACCTACCATTGCATAGGCCAGGATCATGGGATGGAAAACATCCTGGACTGGCAGTTACTGAAACGGGCTCAATTGACGCTGGAAACCGGCGCCAACATCAGCAGTGTCATCGAGATCAAAAATACCGATCGAGCTGTGGGAACCATGCTTTCCAATGAAATATCCAAAATCTATAAGAAAGAAGGCTTGCCACAGGACAGCATCGTATTCCGTTTCCGGGGATCGGCGGGACAAAGCTTCGGGGCGTTTGCGGCGAAGGGCCTAAAATTCATCCTGGAGGGTGAAGCCAACGACTATTTCGGGAAAGGGCTTTCGGGCGGACGGTTGGTAGTAACCCACGACCGCAACGCACATTTTGATCCGGGTAAAAACATCATTATCGGGAATGTGGCTTTCTACGGTGCCACCAGTGGCGAAGCCTACATCAAAGGCATGGCCGGAGAACGATTCTGTGTAAGGAACTCAGGCGTCAACGCCGTCGTTGAAGGGGTCGGAGATCATTGTTGTGAATACATGACCGGAGGCCGGGTGGTGGTGCTAGGTGATACCGGAAATAATTTTGCCGCAGGCATGAGCGGCGGGATCGCTTACGTCTATGATCCTGCCGGCAAGTTTCACCTGCTTTGTAACCAGGAGACCGTCGATCTGGAACCACTTACGCTGGAGGATCAAATCGAACTGCGACAATTGGTGCGGGAGCATTGCTGGCAGACCAGCAGCGCGAAAGCGTTTGATATCCTGGGTGATTGGCAGGATGAGGTCCAGTATTTTGTTAAAGTCATGCCGAGGGAATATAAGAAGGTGCTTGAACAACAATTGCATAAGGCATCGGCAAGCATTCCTTCCATTGTCAAAACCGCTTAATCAAGATTATCATGGGTGATCCAAAAGGATTTCTTACCTATACCCGGGAATTGCCTTCATCCCGTGCTCCCCAGGACCGTGTTCACGATTACCGGGAGATCTATGAGGCGTTTCCATTGGAAAAAACAAAAAATCAGGCGGCACGCTGTATGGATTGCGGTACGCCGTTTTGCCACACCGGATGTCCGCTGGGCAATGTAATCCCGGAGTTTAATGATGCAGTGTATCAGGAGAAATGGGAGACCGCCTTCAAGATCCTGGAATCCACCAATAATTTTCCGGAATTCACCGGGCGCATCTGCCCTGCTCCTTGTGAAGGATCCTGTGTCCTGGGCATCAATCAACCGGCTGTTGCCATAGAACACATTGAAAAATCCATTGCCGAAGTGGCCTGGGATCGTGGTTTTTATCAGGCTCGCAAGCCGTTAGCCCGAACCGGGAAGAAAGTTGCTGTCATTGGATCCGGCCCTTCCGGATTGGCTGCAGCCGATCAGCTCAATAAGGCAGGACATACTGTAACCTTGTTTGAGCGGCAGGATCGTTTGGGCGGGTTAATGCGATATGGAATTCCTGATTTTAAGCTGGAGAAATGGGTCCTGGACCGGCGGTTAAAATTGATGGAGGAAAGCGGCGTGATCTTCCGGCCTAACACCAATGTCGGTGTCGATATTTCGGCCCGGGAGTTGCAGGATCAGTTTGACGCCATTGTATTATGTGGGGGCTCTACCATTCCAAGAGATCTGCCTATTCCCGGCAGGGAATTGCACGGCATTCATTTCGCGATGGAATTTTTGGAACAGAGCAACCGGAGGGTGGCTGGCGACGATGTCGATGGAGATGGACGGATATATGCCGAAGGCAAACACGTAATCGTGATTGGCGGTGGTGATACGGGATCAGATTGTGTGGGTACTTCCAACCGCCACGGAGCAGCATCGATTACTCAGCTTGAGATCATGGGTAAGCCACCCACGTCCCGCACTGAATCCAATCCCTGGCCAGAGTGGCCATTAATCCTGCGGACCTCTTCCAGTCACGACGAAGGTTGTGAAAGGCAATGGGCGGTAAATAGCAAAGCGTTCATCGGTGATGAGGCTGGCAACCTCAAAGGTTTGCAAATTGTCGACGTGCGCTGGGAATTAAATGATCAGGGACGTTCGAGCTTGAAGGAGATACCAGGTACCGAGAGGACTCTCCCGGCAGATCATGTTTTCCTGGCCATGGGGTATCTCCATCCGCAGCATCAGGGTTTGCTTGATGATCTCGGAGTAGTCTATGATTCACGCGGAAACATTCAAGCGCCGGAATATCAAACCAATGTTGCCAAGGTCTTTACCGCCGGCGACATGCACCGCGGACAATCATTGGTCGTCTGGGCCATTCATGAAGGACGCCAGGCCGCTCAGGCTGCTCACCAGTTTTTGATGCAGGAAGCTTAGTTTATCTTTGCATCCAACCAGGATCTGAATATTCATGACGACTTTTGGTAAACAAGTGGTCCGGTTTCACTTTGATTTACAACCGGATTGGGACATTCCTGAACCCTATGAACTCATCTATCCCTTTGCCAACCATGAAACACGAGAAGTATTCGAAGCGTTTTATACGAAATTCTATCGGGACGCAGGATCACGGTTTTTTATTTTTGGCATCAATCCCGGACGATTCGGGGCCGGGATTACCGGTGTCCCATTTACCGATCCAATCCGGCTTGAGACCATTGCCGGCATTGAAAATCCTTTCCTTAAAAAAGCCGAATTGTCCAGCGTTTTTATCTATGAAGCAATCAAGTCAATAGGAGGCCTCAAAGCGTTCACCAACACGTATTACATTACCTCTTTGTGTCCACTGGGATTCTTGAAAAACGGAAAAAATTTTAATTATTACGATGCCCGTGACCTCCAGGAGGCTGCTCTCCCGTACATCATAGACAATGTGGAGAAACAAATGGCATTTGGAGCGAACAGGGAGAAAGCGTTCTGCCTGGGTATGGGCAAAAACCACCAATTTTTTGAGCAGCTCAATGACAAGTACCATTGGTTTGGACAAATCATTGCCCTGCCCCACCCGCGCTGGGTCATGCAATACAGGCGAAAGCAATTGGATCATTTTATCGGGGAATTCAAGCAGGCCTGGCCAACCTGATCTCATTCGCGGGGCACCCCTACATTGTCTACTTCGATGTAAAAATTGGGGTCGACACTGATGGCTTTGATTCCTGAGGGTGCAGAACTGGAGGTCCATTGATCTGTCGGATTGACCCAGTTAAAATGACGATTGTCCGTACTGATTCTAACTGGCATATTGAAGTGAGGAACCACATTTTCCCAACGGTAAAAGACCTGATCGCCCTCAAATCGGTAAGCGAGAATGGGAATTCGTGTATCGCGCAAATACTGATTGAAGAATGCCGTAAGATCCAGTCCGCACGATCTGGACAAGTAATCTTCCACTTGCTGGGTAGTCACGGTCTGGTGATAAAATGTTTTATTCATGCCACGCAGAATATCCCTCCATTTCTGATCATCATCGACCCAGGTACGGAGCATATTTAACATGTTTCCACCTTTGTAATACATATCGCCGGAACCGCTGCGATTAACATTGTAAGGCCCTATGATGGGTTGGTCATTTTCAATGCGTTCCCGGGTGCCAATGACGTATTCCGAACCGGCTTGTTTTCCGAAATAATATTCCAGATAAAGGCTCTCCGAATAATTGGCAAAACTTTCGTGGATCCACATATCCGCCATATCCTTATACGTAATGTTGTTGGCAAACCATTCGTGGGCCGATTCGTGAATGATGATGAAGTCAAATTTCAAGCCCCAACCGGTACCGGATAGATCCTGACCCAGGTATCCATTTTGGTAATGGTTCCCGTAAGTGACAGAACTCTGATGCTCCATGCCCAGGTAAGGAGTTTCCACCAGCTTGTAACCATCTTCATAAAAAGGGTAAGGTCCAAACCAGTATTCGAAAGCATGCAACATCCGTTTGGCCTGTTTGAACTGCTCGCGGGCCACTTCTTCATTTTCTTTCAGCACGTAATAATTCAGATCAAGAATTCCATTTTCACCATGTAATGTATCGTCCCAATGGACGTAGTCGCCGATGTTGATGTTCACTCCATAATTGTTGATGGGGTTGACCACCGCCCAATGATAAGTCTGCCAGCCTGATTCTTCGTTGGTAACGACCCGGAGACGGCCATTGGAGACATCCTGCAGCGTGTCCGGAACGGTGACTGCAATGGTCATGCTGTCCACTTCATCATACATGTGATCCTTACAAGGCCACCACACACTGGCTCCTAATCCCTGACACGAAGAGGCAATGAATGGGTTACCGTTTTGGTCTTTACTCCAGGTAATACCCCCGTCCCAGGGGGGCCTTCTGGCTACCCGGGGATGACCGTTAAATGCGACATCGATGTGGCCATGAGTGCCTTTTGGCAACTTACCCGCAAAATGCACGAAATAAGCATTTCCCTGCCGGACATAGGACAAAGCTTGCCCTTCGAATTTAACCGAGGTGATTTGCATCGGATACTGAAGGTCAATTTGCATTTGGTCACCTGCCTGCAGAGCGGTGAAACCGATGACATTCTCTCCCTGGATGGTGCTGTCCGCCGGATTTACTTTGATGCGGAGATCGTAATGGGTCAGATCCCACCAGGCTCGCTCAGGAGTGATGGACCCACGCAATGTATCCTGATGGGTGTAGGATTGGCCGAAAACTGATAATGGTAACAGAAGGCAAAAGATCAAGGAGTACTTCATAGCATGCCGTTTATCGTTCGATGAATGGAGGAACATCGTTCAATCCTTCCCCATTCCATTGGTATTTGCCTGAGAATGGCAATCCAAAATAGATAAAATAAAGTTGATTACGGGACATGGATTTATAACGTTACACCCGTTGGTCTTGGTTCGCATTGAGGATACTTCCTCCCTGCAGACAATAAAAAAGCCCTGCACTTCTTTAAGCGCAGAGCTTCTGTCTTTATTCCGAGATATTCTTAATTCAGGTTTAAAAAAGGCCCTGAGCTTCTTTAAGTACAGAGCCTCTGTCTTTATTCCGAGATTACTCTTATTTCAGGATCTCGACCGGAATAAACCGGACTTCGCTGCCATTCCTGATGCGGATGTAGTACATACCGGCGTGAATGTCATGGACATCCATGCGCTCCCGGAATTCATTGTTTTTGATTTGATTATTGGATTTTTCTATTCGTTTAACCACCGTACCAACCAGATTGACAAGTTCAATCTGAACGTCCTGATTTCGCGGTGATAATTGGACCGAGAGATTGAGCTCTGTGGATGCAGGATTTGGATGGATATGGATTTGGTCACCCGAATATTCATCGAAACAATTGGACAGGTGAATAATCAAATCCAGATCGACGTCAACAGAATAACATGCAAAAGCATTGCTGATTTGTACGCGGGTATAATGCCCGGGGCTTAGTCCACGGATTACGATAACCCTGTCCGCGAATGGTCCAAAAACGAGCTCTTTCCCATCGACTACCAACCGCACCATAAAGGGTCCAAAAGTCCCTGAGGTCATCCGGATAGTCATTTCTCCATTGTCTCCGCCACAAGTAGCCTCGGAGGTTATAGAAACCGAATCCGCCACAACTTCAGGTAGATCAATGACCCGTTTGACAATTACGTTGGTTTCTCCGATCCATTCATCACAGGCTGCCCGCTTTGAGCAACGCGAATAGTAAGTGGTTTCGGTAATCAATCCAGGATCATATTCTGATCCATGGCCGTCCCAGATCATGGTCCATTGGCTGAAAGGCAATGAAGGGTCGTTGGTTTTAATCCACATGTATTGCAAATCGCCTGCTCCTCCGGATGGATCGTTCACACTGATGATCGGCAGTGGATCGTAAGGTCCGCATCCGGTTTCATCTCCAGACAGAATGCCTCCATCCGTGACGTTGCAACAATCCAGCAGGACTTCAACCAGTTTTTTATCAAAACATCCATTGATCGTATCCTGTACGGTTACCCAATACATTCCTGGTGATTGAACCAGAGGATTTTGCTCACGGCTGGTAAAACCATCAGGTCCTACCCACCAAAAGCTTGCATTGGGATTTTCCGAGGAAACAAACAGGTAGGTACCGTTGCCATCACAGGGAACCGACCCACCGGTTACCGTGATATCAACCGTGTTCGAAATCGTTACGATGATGCAAGCCGTTGCTTCACATCCATAGTCATCAGATACTGTCACGTAATATTTGCCGGGTACGGAAACCCAGGGGTTTGCAATGGCCGAAACAAATCCCCCGGGCCCTTCCCATAGATAATTCAGTATTGACTCATTGACCTTGGGTAATAATTGTACACTGTCCTGTCCACAAGAAATCACATACGTTTCTGCTTCTACATACAGGAGACAGGTATCAATCCGACATAATCCGATATCGATGGTCGTGTCAATGGTATTCGGTGCAATCGCAAAGCATTCGGTTCTGTTGCTGTAAAGGATAATATTCGTATCAAGAGAATCAGGAATGGAGTCGATATGGGGTGAAAATGTAAATCCTGGCGGCAGGCGATCTATGGCCACAAAGTACATTTTATCCGGTGCGAGATTTTTAAAGTAGTACATACCATTCGAATCGGAATACGTTTCGGCAACCAGTACACTGTCACACGTGTAAAGTTGGACCAGAATGCTATCCACTCCGAATTCGGTACTGTCCTGCCACCCATCACAATTTCCGTCCAGCCATATTTTGTCGCCTATCTCACTGCAGGTTTCTCTCGTAACCGAAACGATGGTGGTTGACTCACAGCCATTGACCGTCTTGACCGTTAGCTGGTAATCGCCGGGCAAGGTCACTTCTGGACTGGACTCGGTGGATTCAAAATTATCCGGACCGGACCAGAAATAGATGGCGTCCGGTGTTTCAGAATAACCAGATAAACGAACGGAACCTTCTTCACAGGTGATTATGCCTCCTTTAGCCCGTACATCCGGATCAAAAAGATTTTCGATCACTTCCACGGAAGCGGTATCCAGACAACCATTTATGCTATAAGCGATAAGTGTATAAATTCCTGGTATGTCAACCAACGGCATGGACCGATCGGATGAATAACCGTTTGGTCCTGACCATTTAAAGCTGGTAATTTCTTCCAATCCAACTACTTGGATATTGACTGCCGGTTCGAGACAGGATATTGTGTCGGCTATAAGTTCAAGATTGAAGCCACCGCTAGTCCCCACCGTGATGTCCTTTTGGGAGGTGCATCCATTGACACTGGTAACGGTTACGTAGTAGGTTCCTGGTAGATCGATGATCGGATCTTCTTCGTTGGAAATAAATCCGTTGGGGCCGATCCATAAAATCTCGTAACTGGTTTCTTCCAGTACAGTCAGTTGGATTTGAACCTGGCTGGCAACGCAATTAAAACTAGGAGCGCTCAGTTCAAAGAGCGGCCCTGAATTATTGGCAGTAACATCAATGGATGTTTGCCCGATGCATCCCTGCAATGTGGTTGCCATCACCGTATATTTTCCGGGAGTTGTAACGACAGGGTTCTGCTCGGAGGAAATAAATCCATCCGGGCCGAACCACCTGTATTCAACCTCCTCGATACTGGATATGACGGTCAACTGTACTGCGCTCTGCCCACAATCGAATTTACCTCCGGTCACACTTAATTCGGGAACATCTACCTTCGAAGTGACCTCTCCTGAACCGAAACCACGGCATCCATTCACATCCGTGATGGTTACGGTGTAGACTCCAGGAGTCGATACTTCCGGTTCTTCATCATCCGAATTAAATCCGCCCGGGCCGGTCCACTGATACGTAGCAATTGCCGTGCTGGTTGTGGCAGTAAGGATGACCGAAGCATGCGCACAATCTATTGCACCACCTTGAACCACGACATCAAGTTTGCCACTGCCTTGTTCAATATTCACTTCCCCGGTGGCATGACAACCGTTTTGGTCGGTTACTGTGACATAATAAGTTGCTGCCTCCAGAGAGGTAATGTTTTTGGATGTGGCACCATTGCTCCATAAGAACTTATAAGGCAATGTACCTCCATGGGCAGATACGCTTGCTTGGCCGTCACTGCCATCACATGTTGTATTGGATCCGACAATTTCGAGATTGATCGCATCGGGAATGTTGATTTTTTCTTCTCCGGATGCACTGCAGCCATTGGCATCCGTCACCGTTACACCATAGGTCCCATACCCGAGCCCCTCTATTTTTTGGGTTGTGGCGCCATTGCTCCAAACATAAGCATATGGAGATTGGCCACCGTTAATATTTACTTCAATGGAGCCATCCGAACTGCCATTACACGTTGCGTCATTTTTTGTTATTTCAATATCCAGTCCGCCGAGTAAGGTTATGGTGGCATGACCGGTGGCTGCACATCCGTTGGCGTCGGTGACGGTTACCTCATAATTAGCTGGAGCCAGATTAGTTAGATCCTTCGTGCCGGCATCATTGCTCCAGTGGTAAAGATAAGGAGCAGTTCCCCCAATAACAGTCAAGACAATTTGTCCTCCGTCTGTTTCATTACAGGTAATATCATAGGCCTTTAGGGACAGGGTTAATGGCTCCGGCTCTTCAATGACGGTGGATGCTTCACCGGTACAACCATAACCATCGGTGATGGTCACCGAATAGTTACCAGCTGACAAGCCGGTGATCTTCTTGGTGCTTGCACCGTTACTCCATTGATAGGTAATCGGCGAAATACCACCCTGAATAATCAACTCGATCGAGCCATCCGAGCCACCATTGCAGTCGGTTGGCGTGGGGATCGCGGAAACCCGGATGACCGTTTTCCCTTTCACTACAGCAGAAGCATCCGTGGAACAACCATAACCATCCGTTACCGTAACCGAATAGTTTCCTGCCGGAACATCTTCCAAATCCTCGGTGGTGGCTCCGTTACTCCACTGAAAATTAAGTGGTGCCGCACCGCCTGTTACCGTAAGATTTATCTGTCCGTCCGTCGCATTGTTACAAGTCGCGTCCTGAGCAACGGCAGCAGCAGAAAGATTGCTCTGTCCGGTAATGAAGACGCTTTCTTCCTGAGCACATCCGTTGGCATCCGTGACGGTCACCGAGTAGGTACCCGAACCCAATGATCCGATCTTTTGGGTGGTTTCTCCGTTACTCCAGGTGTATGTATAGGGAGATGTTCCACCACTCGCATGAACTTCAGCGGAACCATCAGCCGCATCGCAATTTGCATTGGTCCTTTCTATTTCCAGTTGAAGTGGATCAGGGGAATGGATTTCCTGAAGATCAATGACAATACATCCGTGTGCATCGGTAACCGTGACCGAATAGATCCCGGAGGTCAAACCCGTCAGGTTTGTCGTCGTTGCTCCGTTACTCCATGCATATTGGTATGGTCCCGTACCTCCCGTAACATTTAATTCGATCGAACCATCATTGCTGCCATTACACCATTCATCCCTGGCCTCGCTATGGATGTTCAATGCATCCGGTTCGTCGATGGTTACCTGGGTATAAGCTTGACACCCGTTGGCATCGGTGACCGTTACGGCATAGTTTCCGGCAACCAATTGGTCAATGTCCCTGGTCGTAGCGCCATTGTTCCATAGATAGGAATAGGGAGGATTGCCTCCCGAAACCGAAAGATGGATCGAACCATCCGCTCCATCCTGGCACATGACATCCACGGAGGAAGGATCAATACGAATTGGATCAGGTTCATTAATGGTTGTCTGTCCGGTGGCCGAGCACCCATTGACATCTGTTACGGTTACCTGATAATTGCCGGCAGACAATTCAAAAAGATTCTGCGTCGTCGAACCATCGCTCCAGACAAACAGGTAAGGAAAGGCGCCTCCGGAGATGGAAAGATCAATCGATCCATTTTCGGAAGCATGACAATCGACTGGTTTTGATGTGAGAAGGAGTTGAATCGATGTAGGAGAACTTATACTGGCTTCATCCGAAGCCGTACAG
>JAGQXC010000438.1 GCA_020436785.1 Saprospiraceae bacterium
GAACCGGATGTCCACCACACTTCCCCTAATGGCGATTACGCTGCCCTCGTGCGTTGCCATCGCATTCATGACAATTCTTTTCTTAAAGGAGTATTTAGGAGGTGCGCGTCACTATTCCTATGATCCCTGTCACCAGGAAGATCAACACGCATTAGGAGCGGGGTCAGGAGTCCGGCAATCTAGGGCGGCAGGAGATCCTTAATCTTTGTTCATCGGATCATCACGGACTTCCACCACCATGGATTGTTCCTGGCTGCCGGCTTGTACCGTAATGCGGTAATAGCCCGGATCGGCTTCACGAGACATTAATTTAGGTTCAAAAAAAGCTTCTCCTCCGGCATAGCCACTGAATTGCTGAATCATGTCCCAGCGGATGTTGTGCAGACTGCGCAGTTGGTCTGTCGCATTCAACCGGGATTGCAAGGTTTGGATTGAATCCTGAAGTGCTTTTTGATCTACCATTTGAGATAGATTGCGGAGATTATTAGCCAATCCTTCTTTGTATTGATCCACCTCTTCGGATTCGATGTTCATTTGGTAATACCAAACAACCCGGTTCAATCCCTGGTGGGAAGGGCGTTTGAACACCGCTTTCCGGGTGCCTAACGCTTCCTGTACCGTAATGGAAACGGTATCCGGCCGGGCGTCCTTTTGCCAGTAGTCAATGTAAACGCCTCGTTCGGGATTGTCACCGCGAAACTCAAAATC
This sequence comes from Saprospiraceae bacterium, assembly GCA_020436785.1. Taxonomy (GTDB): domain Bacteria; phylum Bacteroidota; class Bacteroidia; order Chitinophagales; family Saprospiraceae; genus JAGQXC01. The sequence goes on from JAGQXC010000438.1 coordinate 709, forward strand.
CGGTTGTTTACGGCCCAGGTTGATACGGTTCCACAAGGTGCCGCGACGAGACTGGAACAAGTGGAAATCCTGTTGCCGGACTTCCGGGGTCATTTGACGCAACGGTCCGATGTCATCGAGGATCCAGATGCTACGACCATGGGTTCCGGCGATCAGGTCGCCATCACGCGGATGGATCAACAAGTCATACATGGCCACGGTGGGCATACTTGCCATCAATTCCTGCCAGGTGGTTCCCCCATCGAGCGAAACATGAACCGCTTGTTCGGTGCCCACGAAAAGCAAATTTTCATTCACCGGGTCTTCACAAATCACGTAGGCACTGTAATTGTCCGGAAGTCCGGCACTCAGATTTTGCCAGGTCATCCCGTAATCACGAGTACGATACACGTAGGGCTTCATGTCGTCGTTGCGGTGATTGTCCACCGTTACGTAACACGTGCCGGCCCGGTGATGTGAAGGCTCTACCCGGCTGATCCAGGATTTTGCCGGCATCCCGGGAATGTTTCCGGCGACATCATTCCAGGAGTGTCCTCCGTCGCGGGTTACCTGTACATGTCCGTCATCGGTGCCCACCCAGACCTCCTGATCGTCAAGAGGCGATTCGGCGATGGTGAAGATGGTGTAATGATTTTCCCCGCCGGTGACACTCCGTGTCAGTCCGCCGCTGTTGGAGGGGTCCCGGCGGTCCGGATCATTCGACGTCAGATCCGGACTGATGATGTGCCAGGTATTCCCCTGATCTACCGTTTTAAACAGGTAGTTTCCGCCGAAGTAGAGGGTATTCGGATTGTGGGGCGACATCACCAGTGGAGAATCCCAGTTGAACCTGAATTGAGAGGGCAGGGTAGGGCGGTCTTTTCGCTCATAAAAAAACCAGTGTTCTCCCGGATCAATGGTATAGCGGATCCGGCCGTCCGGGAATCCGGTATCGAAATAATCTTTAAAATTCAAGACCGTTTCCGGAGTTGGTGTAATGTATTGGTAGGCCCTGGTTTCAATGTTCACTTTCGCGGCGAAGCCCACGTGATTAACGATGTATGCGGTGCGGTAATCGGTCGGATCGATTTGCGCATGAAAACCATCGCCTTCACCGAGCCAGGTATTATGCATGTTCAGGATGCCTCGGTATTCCCGGCTGTTGGACGGTCCGATCCACAGGGCATTGTCCTGCAGTCCGCCAATCACCCAGTAAGGATCGCGCATATCGACGCCAATCGCATAATACTGACCGATGGCCATGTTGTTGAATGAAAGAAAAGACTGGCCCCCGTCGATCGTCAGGCGTAATCCCTGGTCGGTAGCCAGATACATGATCTGGTTGTCGGTAGGGGAAATCCACAGATCGTGGTCATCGCCTCCCTGGGTATTCCAGCGGCGCTCGTGAAAAGTTTTACCTCCATCGTTGGAGATCCGGAAATCGCGTCCTACGACATAGATGTTCCGGTCGTCCAGCGGATCAATTTCAATCTGCCCGTGATAAAATGGACGCACGGCATGCTTAAGCAGAAAATGCCAGGTTTTGCCACCATCATCGGTCCGGTAGACGCCGGTTCCGGGGACTCCTTCGGGTAAATTTTCATCGGCTTCCACGGCGGCGACCAAAATTTTGGGGTTGGTCCGCATGATCGATAGGTCGATATTACCGGTCTCTCCGGTCGGTAGTCCATTGGTCAGTTTCTGCCAGGATTTGCCACCATCCTTGCTCATAAAGATGCCGCCGTTTGGCCCGCCGCTGGTAAACCAGTCCGGCTCTCGCAATCGGTGGTAAAAAGCCGCATAGAGCAGGTTATGGTTCCTGGGGTGCATAATGACGTCTGAACATCCCGTTTTTCCGTCATTCGGCAATCCATTGGTCAGTTTGGTCCAGGTTTTACCCCCATCCATTGTTTTAAACAGCCCCCGCTCGCCGGCATAGCCCCAAAGGTGGCCTTCGGTGGCCGCATAAACGATATTTGGATCGTCCGGATGGATGAGGATGGTTTTGATGTGGTTGGTGGTGCTCAGGCCCATATGCTGGAAGGACTTGCCACCATCAGTGGACTTATAAATACCGTCACCCCAGCCGCTGCTGTTGCGGTTGGCGGATTCTCCGGTACCTACCCACAGGATTTCCGGATGTTGTTGACAGATGCTCACTGCACCGATTGAGCCGGCTCCATACCGGTCAAAAATAGCATCCCAGGTCCAGCCGGCATTGGTGGATTGAAATACACCTCCGGAAGCCGAAGCCACGACGACATGCCGGTAATCGTTGTCGAGCGCGTCAATCGCAGCGACCCGGCCCATCATGTTGGCAGGTCCGATATTTCGCCATCTTAAATCCCTGGAAAGATCATTATCGGTCCTTTGGGCAGACAACTGGCTTATGACCAGCAGTAAAAAGAGAATCAGATTCCGTTTTTTCATTCTTCCTGGCTTTCTTGGACGGTTTATTTACTGGCAGATACCTGCCGGAAGCCCCCCATTGTTCATCTGCAATCAAGATACACATTGCCTTGAAACCAGTGGGTATAACCGCTCCATTCGATCCACGGGAAAACCGATCTTCTGCTAGCAAAAGTCAATCTTCTTCCGCCTCCAGTTCCTTTTTCCCTTTTTGCAACAGATCCAGATCTTCCTGGGTGGGTTGGGGAATTTGGAGGTTCATTTTTTCCAGTGTTTCCGTAATGATGTTGCCTATGATGGCATGGGTATAAAGTTTGTGATCCGCAGGGATGATGTACCAGGGGGCGAAGGTGGTTGAGGTCCGGTTAATGGCTGTTTCATACGCACGCTGGTAATCGTCCCAATATTGCCTTTCCTCAATATCACCATAGGAAAATTTCCAGTTCTTATCCGGGTTTTTGATCCGCTCCAGAAAACGTTCTTTTTGTTCCTGACGCGAGAGATGAAGGAAAAACTTCAGAATTGTGGTTCCGTTTTCGGTTACTGTCCGTTCAAATTGATTGATCTGCCGGTACCTCCGGTTCCAGAAGGCAGGCGTGATGTCTTTTACCTTGGTGATGCCGGGTAAGTTTTCAGCTAAAATCAATTCCGGATGCACTTTAGTGATCAGGACATTTTCATAAACGGATCGGTTGAAAATGCCGATGCGACCCCGGTCAGGAAGATGGATGTAATGACGCCAAATGTAGTTGTGTTCCAATTCCTGGGTGCTGGGATGTTTGAAACTGGTGACTTCGCATCCCTGCGGATTGATGCCGGTCATAATGTGTTTAATGGCGCTGTCCTTACCTCCGCTGTCCATGGCCTGAAACAAAATCAGAAGTGCGCGGCGGTTCTCTGCGTATAGTTTGTATTGGAGATCACTGATCCGCTCAATGTCTTTTTTTAATTGGTGTTTGGCTTCTTTTTTTTCAAATCCTCCGTCGTCATCGGTTCTGAAATCGTTCAATTTAAAGGGCTTGCCAGGTGTGGCAATAAATGAGGAAATATCCATGAATCAATATATTTAATAAAACCGTCTTGATTGTCAGCGGTTTAGACAAATGTACTAAGATAGTCAATACCGGACGGATTCGACCATTCAGGGTACATTGCTTAATAATTACCCACATTACAAAAGACTTGCCGCCCCGGC
>JAGQXC010000439.1 GCA_020436785.1 Saprospiraceae bacterium
AGCGGAACCAGTTTCGAGGTTAGCGGTCTTACCGCCGGCGGCTTGTACAAAGTGAAGGTGAAATCACGTTGTGGTGACAAACCGGAGACCGTCGTCGTATTTAATTCGGAATCAGGAGTTACCAACAGTACAAATAATGGAGCAGGGAGTTGCACAGCGATTGAGCACATTCGTATCCAGCCACTTTCCGGGAGCAGCGTTTTAATTTTTTGGAATTCGGAAAATGGTTCCTCTAATTACGAACTCGAGGTAGAACGTGAAGAATCTGATGTTGAGCAAAAGCTGAATATCCTGACCACGGATACCTCCTGGCAGGTGGAGGATCTAATACCAGGCGGATTGTATAAGGTTCAGGTGAATTCTAAATGTTCCATGGGTGGGGAAGTTAAATCTGTTGAGGTGTTTTTTATTGCAGGGATGGATACCATTGTTACAAGCCAGGTGGCGCCGGACAACTGTCTGCCTGTCAGTGGACTCCACGTAATCCCAGGAGATCCGCAAGTGCAAATTAATTGGGATCCGGTACCCGGAGCGGCTTATTACGAGGTGGAAATTGAGGCCGAACAAACCAGCATTCCCTGGAAAATAAAGGAGTTTTCCTTGGGAAATTCGTTAAGCGTTAATGGATTGGCCGCTGGTACGATCTATCAGGTAAAGGTAATTGTCATCTGTTCAGGAGGAACCAAATCGTTGTCCTCCGGGATACAATTCACCAATCCCGATGGAATTGGCAACGTACCGTTCACGCTTGAATTGGAAAGGCACGCCCGTGAGATCAATATCCTTAGGCTAACGCCTAATCCGGCGAGCCAAAAAGTGAACCTCCAAGTAAACAGTACAAATTTTCAAGATGCCCGGATCACCGTATCGGACTTTACCGGCCGGGTTTATTATCACCGAACTGGCCAGGTGCCGCCCGGCCCATCTGAATGGACCATTCCCCTGGAGCAAATGGCTTCAGGAATCTACCAGGTAACTCTCCAGGTCGGAAACCGGATTTCGGTCGGAAAGCTTTCTGTAGTTCAATAAGGCGTAAAAGGCATCCTGAATCACGGGGTGCCTTTTTTGTTAATTGATGCAGTAGGTCGCCAAGGCATCCGCCATCTTACGGTCGTTAGTCAGTCGGGGTACTTTATTCTGTTCTCCCAGTTTGCCAATTGATTTCATGTAGTTGCGGAAAGAATTGATCTGCATAGACCGGATTACCAATTCGCGTAAGATGTTACCCTGGCGCAGGTCTTTGTAATAAATGTTTTGCTTCTGCAAGGCAGCATCCAATTCCCGGGCAAAAGCGTCCGGATTAGCTGGCGGATCCGCAAACTCGATAAACCATTCATGGTAGGGTGCACCGCCTTCCGGAGGGCTTACCTGGGGAGCTACGGTGAATTCCGTTACCTGGGCAGGGTGATTGACCATGGCTTCCAGGATGGCCTGGTCGACCTCCTTGGCAATGACGTGTTCACCAAATGCGGAAATGAAATGCTTGATGCGGCCGGTTACCCGGAGCAGGTAAGGGTTGGTGCTGGTAAACTCTACGGTATCGCCGATGCTATAACCCCATAAACCAGCATTGCTATTAATCACCACAGCATATTGCACCCCGGTCTCCACCTGGCTCAACTGGAATCGTTGGGGATTGTCCTGATGAAATGCTTCGACCGGAATGAATTCGAAAAAGATGCCGGAGTCGGCATTAAGTAGCAGTGCGGGCTCGTCGGGCCGGTACTGAAAAGCAATGAATCCCTCGGATGCCGGATAGGTTTCCACCTCGTGGATGGCACGACCGACCAATTCCTGCAACTTGGATTGATACGGTGCATAGTTAACGCCACCGTGTACATAAACCCGGTAATTGGGGAAGACCTCCGCTACGGTATTCTTGCCCGTAATCTCTAACAAGCGCTCATAATACATTTGTACCCAGGGTGGTATGCCGCCGATCAGTCGCAAGTCCTTGGTACGTGACTCCCCAACAATGGCCGAGAGTTTCGTTTCCCAATCGCCAATGCAATTGATGTCGTAGGAAGGCAATTTGTTTTTCTGCAGCCAGGAAGGAACCTGGTGATTAACAATTCCCGATAGGCGGCCGACTGCTATATCATGTTGATATTCAAGCTCCGGTGACCCTGAAAAGAAAATCATTTTGCCATCGAAGAAGGAAAAATCACCGGCATAATGGGCATAATTGAAGAGGGCATTTCTTGCCGTGTTGAAATGGTTCGGGAGACTGTCCCGGGTGATCGGTATGTATTTGGTGCCCGAGGTCGTCCCGGAGGTTTTTGCCAGGTAGAGCGGTTTGCCGGGCCACATCACATCCGGTTCTCCGGACTTCACTGCCTCGAAATAAGGCTTTAACCGTTCATAATCGGCAACCGGTACGGCCTGACAAAAATCCTCGTAGGTTCGTATCCGGTCAAGCTGGTGATCCTTACCAAACCGGGTCAACGCACCCTTACGTAAAAGTTGTTGGAAAATTCCGGTCTGGCACGCCGGTGCATCTGCGGCCATCTCTGCCGTTTGCCTGACAATTCGCCGGGCCAGGGGTTTAATCAGCGTAGCTTTAATTCCCATGGCGCAAAAATACGCGATCAGATCTTATTATAGAATGGGTGTTAATGCGCTGGCAGGGGCCTGGATACAAAAGGCCGGTAACCGGTATGCGTGTAACGGAGTAATCCATGGGTAGGTCGAACCTGGAAACGCCATGAGTGATCCGTATCAGATCACTTCGACAGCTTAATTGGTATTTGGACTATGCAGGGGCAAATCGATCCGAAGTGAGCTAATAAGATGCTGCAGATGATATCCTATTCACTGTCTCATGTTCCGCTGCAGCATCTGTATCAACTCTAACTCCCGGCAGGTAGACAATCCTTATAAATTGGTATTATTGACACCCTCCAAACAAATGTAAAAGGTCAAAAATGCTTTAACATTGTTTTTAGGTTTTTGGGTGTATTCGAGAGTTGAATGGTTGGATAAATGCTTTTTTTGGGTCAACCCAACGGGTTAATGCGTCGCAACAGCACCGGTTTGAACTGGCGGGATACCGGTATGATTTTTTTATTCAACATTAAGATGCTGTTCTCCTCAATGTCTTTGATCTTCCGCAAATTGATGATGAATGACCGGTGTACCTTCATCAGATCCGGTAATTCGATCAATTCGTCAATGGCCTTGAGGGTTGAATGGACGATGTACTGGTCCTGTTCGGTCACGAATGCAACATAATCCCCCTTTGTTTCTATGAAATACAATTCGTTCAAATCAAGGCGAATGATCCTGCCTTCACTCCGGATAAAAAGATCGCTGGTTTTCAGTGGCTTATGATCGTCGGAGACCAGTTCCCTCACCCGCTCCATGGCATTGGTCAGCCGTTGCATGACGACCGGCTTGGTAATAAAATCAATGATCTTGTCCTTGTATTCGAATGCCTGCAAGGCGTAATCGGCGCGAGAGGTGACAAAGATGACGTAGGGCAGGTATTGCACGGATTTGACCAGATCCAGCCCGGATAATCCCGGCATTTGAATATCGAGTAACAGCACATCAACGTAGTCGTCGTTCAGAATATCCAGGGCTTGTTTGGCATTGGTACAACTGCCAA
>JAGQXC010000006.1 GCA_020436785.1 Saprospiraceae bacterium
ATCCTCCTCCTTAAATCCATCTTTACTGGCCAGGACCAATACGGAATCCAAGAAAACGTAGCCGGATACCGCTTCATAATCCTGAGCATAAACGCTGAAATTGGCAGCGGTAATCACTAAGACGGAAAGGACGACAAGTCTGATCATCGGAACAAATTTCGGGATAATCATTGAAAATCCGGAATAATGACGTGGAAGCCGGGAAAACGTATCTTGCAGAAAAGACCTATTAAAAATGCAAAAAATTGGAGTTGTCGGATCCGGCCAAATGGGGAATGGAATTGCCCAGGTTTTTGCCCAAAACGGATACGAGGTTTTCCTGGTGGATGTAGATCAACAGGCGCTGAATGCTGCCATGAATACCATCAACCGCAATGTTGACCGGTTGATTCAAAAAGGTATGGTGGAGCAGGTGGAACGATCGACCATCATCGACCGCATACAGATATCCACCAATCTTGCCGATGCCGTGAAAGATTGCCAACTCGTCGTCGAGGCGGTACCTGAACGTTTGGATCTTAAAACCAATGTGTTCAAGTCGTTGGATGAGCATGCACCCGAAACCTGCATCCTTGCCAGCAATACCTCCTCCATATCCATCACCCAAATTGCCAGTACAACCCGTCGACCCCATCAAGTGATCGGTATGCATTTTATGAATCCGGTTCCTGTCATGCAGTTGGTGGAAGTCATCCGCGGCTTTGCCACCGATACAGCCACTACCGGAAAGATCATGGACATCAGCAAATCCATTGGAAAAGTACCGGTGGAAGTAGAGGATTATCCGGGATTTATCAGTAATCGCATCCTGATGCCGATGATCAATGAAGCCATACAGGCGCTATTTGAAGGAGTTGCCGGGGTCGAAGAAATCGATGCGGTAATGAAACTGGGAATGGCACATCCGATGGGGCCGTTGCACCTGGCAGACTTCATCGGACTGGATACCTGTCTTGCCATCCTCCGGGTTCTACAGGACGGCTTCGGTCTTCCTAAATACGCTCCGTCACCATTGCTGGTCAATATGGTGGCTGCCGGAAGGTTGGGTGTTAAATCCGGAGAAGGATTTTACCGGTATGCCGCAGGAAGCAAAGAGAAAAAAGTTTCGCCCTCTTTTTTGCATTAAGGCTAAAATAAAGAACGGTCGCTAGTGGAGTAAAACTCTCTATGCGACCGCTGCAAAATGGAACAACCGAATTATTTATTTCCTTTGCTGTCTTGTTCATTCACCGCCTTGTCAATGTCATCAGCTAATCGTTCCATAAAATCGCTGAACCGATCGGCGGCATCCTGTATTTTATCTTCATCAATGCTTTCTTCCAATCGCTTTGCAAAAGCATCAATCTTATCTCCAAAACCATCAAAAGCCCTTTCTAGTTCATTTTCGAGCGCATTTACCAGTGCTTCACCGTCATTTTCTGACATTTTCTTAAAACTCTTGCCATATTTATAGGCATAATACTTAATGGAGGCACCATAATACCGCTCTTTGTCATCCTGGGTCAACTGATCACGGTATTCCGGATAGCATTCTTTGGTAAACTTCTTATACTTCTCATCCAGGGCATTCCACTGGTCCGATTGGTAGGAAAGATCCTTATCATTAACCGATTCGACAAATGCCTCATAATTTTTCAAAAATTGATTCTTGTCCACGCCGCAGGTGGTGATGTCACACGACGTCAGTGAACCAATGAGGACCAGTGCAATCATAATTCGTATCATGGTTTTACCTTTTTAACAGCTATATAGGCGTATGTGACTCAATTGGGTATGAAATTTTCGATAAATACGAGGATAATATCTGCAAATTGTCAATGTGAATGGGCATTCAATCATCCAGCTTGAGCCGGTCGATGTCCCGGCGCTCCTTTTTGGTTGGCCGGCCGGTACCACGGGGGCGGAATTCACTTTGCTGATTTTTTACTGAAAACCAGTGTTCAAATTTATGCAGTTCTTCAGCAGGAGTCAGATCTTCATAGCATTGGATAGCCAATGGGGCACCAACCCTTTTCTCGATCAAAGACAACGCTTTGTAGGTAAAATTAAAACCACTTTTTTTAACCAGAACGGTGTCCCCGGCCTGAATCTGAGTGGAAGCTTTGGCCGGAAGGTCATTCACAGAGACTTTACCCTCCCGGCAGGCATCGGATGCCTGAGTCCTGGTCTTAAAAATACGAATGGCCCACAACCATTTGTCCACCCTGACCTTGTCCATGCCTATTGAATTGCCAACACCGGAAGCTGCATCTGCAGGGCCTCCAATCGCTCAACCAGTATCTTGGTAATCAGATAATTACGATACCACCGCTGATCAACCGGGATGATGTACCAGGGGATCTCACTCCAGTTGATGGCGTCCTCATAACATTTGCGGTAGTTATCCCAGAGTTCGGCTTCTTTCCAGTCGTCGGGATTATGTTTCCACTGCTTCAACGGGTCATCGATCCGCTCCTGCATTTTTACTTGTTGGTGCTCCCTGGACAAGTGCATGTAAAACTTGATGACCAGCGTCTGATTATCCAAAGTCAAATTTCGCTCATAAGCATTAATGGCATCCATCCGGGCCTTTACCCTTTTTTCATCAATCCAGGCATGGACCCGCTGAATGAGAATGTCTTCGTAATGGGACCGGACAAAAATCTGGATGTCGCCTTTGGCCGGGCTGCTTTTTTGCACCCGCCACAGGAAATCATGAGCAAATTCAAGATCGGTGGGCTTTTTAAATGAATAAGCGCTAACACCACTTGGACTGCAATACCTGAAGGCATTCCGGGTAGCTCCATCTTTGCCGGAAGTATCCATACCCTGGAACACCACCAATACACTGTGTTTTTTTTCAGCGTACAACAGGTATTGCAACTGAGCCAGCCGTTTTGCCAGCCGTTTTGCCTCCGCTTTCACCTCTTTCTTCTTCAGGCCTTCCGGAGCACGGGTAGGTATCTGTGCCAATTCGATCATTGAATACGTTCTTATTTGATCATTACGTGCGCATGCGGGCGCGCTTCACAAGATAAGAAGAAAGTATGGGAGCATAGCCGGCATGAATGTCTGCTTCCACAAAATCAATTTTGTACTGCAAACACTTCATCTTGATGTCGTGGATAAACCGATCCATATGTTCCCGGTAGGTACGGGAGACGTCTTTTGGCTGAAGTCTGATCTTTTCACCCGTTTCCAGGTCAACAAACAGATGGGGGCGATTATCGTAATTAAATTCGAGTTCCTTATCCTTGTCATGAACATGGAAGACGATCACTTCGTGCTTGTTATGCTTCAGATGTTGTAAAGCGCCAAAAAGTTCCTGAAGATTTTCTTCCGACTCAAACATATCACTGAAAACCATCACCAATGAACGCCGGTGGATTGAATCCGCAATTTGGTGCAGAGATTGAGCTGCAGAAGTTCGTTTGAGTGTCTGGTGGTCCTGATACGATTTTTCCAGGTAAGTCAGGAGCAATTTATAATGGGCCATGCTGCTCTTGGCTGGAGTATGCTGAATCACGTCTTTGTCAAACAGAGAAAGTCCGAACGCATCCCGTTGCCGTCGTAATAGATTCATCATGGAGGCGGCACCAAGAATACTAAATTGTATTTTATTGAATGGCATGCCATCCGAACGCTCCAACTCGGGGAAATACATGGATGAAGACGTATCAATCACGATTTGGCAGCGAAGATTGGTCTCCTCTTCAAACCGTTTGCTGAAAAGTTTATCGGTCCTCGCAAATACTTTCCAGTCGATGTCCTTGGTCGATTCACCCTGATTGTATAATCTATGCTCGGCAAATTCAACCGAAAATCCGTGAAACGGGCTTTTGTGCAGTCCAATAATAAATCCCTCAACGACCTGATTGGCGAGGAGTTCCAGGTTATTCAGTGATCGGATGTCGTTGGATTCAAATAGACCCATCACACGGGTTTAGACGGCCTTGCGGCCCCGGTGTTGCAAGATTTCAGGATAATTGGGCGTCGATTTTTGCTGCCAGAACTTGTTTACTCGTGGCACCAACCTGCTTATCGACAACCTCTCCATTTTTAATGAACAATATGGTTGGGATGGAGCGAATGCCATATTTAAAGCTAACCTCCGGATTGTAATCTACATTCAACTTGCCTACGACAACCTTCTCCTCGTAATCGTGCGACAGTTCTTCCAGAATGGGACTGATCATGCGGCAAGGGCCACACCATTCTGCCCAGAAATCTACAATCGTTAATTTTTCTGATCCCAGTACGGTATCCTGGAAGTTGGCATCAGTAAATTCAAGAGGCATAATCGTTTGCTTTTAATGATTAAAACATGTGATAAACAGGGTGACGAGGCAATAAGTTGCAAGATTAAGAAATCTTTAGCTTAATCGGTCGTTCTTATTACAATTTTTACGATGTATGGTAGCCGCTATTTTGATTATTTTTGACCTTCCAGCATCCCGATAAAGCCGTTTGGATTCGACCTGACATGAAAAAAATTACGGTCATTGCAAGCACTGGTATCGTACTTGCCCTGTTCACACAAGTATTTTATTCCTATTGTGCCAATCATCCCGAATGGACATATCGCTGGTATTACGAAGGATGGTTTCCGCAAATCAGAAAACTCTTAAGTCTTCTGGTTGGCTGGATTCCCATGTCGGTTCTCTATCTGTTGATCATTGGTGCGCTGGGGTGGCTGATCACCACGGGAAGAATCATCTGGCGCAACGTACGTGTCTGGTACCTGCGGCTGCTCCATCTGCTGATTCAGACGGCCGGTGTCGCAGGATTTATCGTTTTCTTTTTTTATTGGTTTTGGGGCTTCAATTACGCCACACCCTCCGTCCGCCAACGGCTGCATCTCGAAACGCAGGGCATGCTTGATAGCGCCATTACGGCAGAATTCCGGTGGATCTCTGACACCCTGTATCATTATGCGACTGCACCACCGGTTGAATTGGCAAGAGCATCCGGATTTACCGAGGCCCCGGGTTGGATTAACTCCATCAATCGTGAAGTCCGGCAAACACTGGAAGCCCTGAATTGGCCTTGTCCCGCGGAAGTACCTGTTCGAAAGATCTGGCCGAACGGAACCCTCCTGCGCATCGCGACCGCCGGATTTTATTTACCTCTGACCGGAGAAGCGAACTTCGATGCCGGTATGTACCCTTTACAGTGGCCCTATGTCGTTGCTCACGAATTGTTTCATGCCTATGGTATTACGGATGAGGGTGATTGCAACTTTCTGGCTTTGCTGACCTGCTGGGGTTCGCGGGAACCCGTCTTCAAGTATTCCGCTTTAATGGCCTACTGGCGGCAGGTTGCGCCGGAGTACCGGCATTTCCATCGCGACGAATTCACCGCCATGATAGACTCAATTCCGGCTCCCGTCCGTCAAGACCTGGAGCAGATCCATGCTTATCAGGACCGCTATCCCGACCTCTTCCCACGATTTCGTCATGCAGTCTATAACTCGTACCTGAAAGCACATGGCGTCCGTGAGGGAATGGCCAGTTACAACGAAGTCATCACCTTGCTGGCGGCCTGGAAACGCGAACACGGGTCACCGGTCATACTTCCTGTAACCACTCCTGAAATGCCGCATTGACCGAATCAATGGCCGCGTCAAGCCTCCAATTGGCACGTTGACGGGCTTCCACGTAGTTGGATATGCCTCTCAACTGGATACAGGGCGTATGCTGCATCAAGGCGGTATAAAATAAAGCTGCTCCTTCCATGGTTTCGATATCCGCATTGAACCGGACAGAAAGTTCCTGACGGCGTTGTTCGGTTCCGGTTACGGTCGCTACCGTAATGCCTCTCCGGTGAGGCAGGGAAGGATGAATGGGGGATTCCGGGGCGGGAGACAATCTCCCATTTTTGAAGGGATATTGATCCATAGAAACCAATCCCAATTGAAATAAGTCCTGCCAACCTCCATCAGCTTCCTGAATACCAATATCGGCAAATTGCTCTTCCACCACCTGGACGGTCTGGCCTAGCGCATCGTCGCGGCGATAGCTGCCAGCCACGCCGATCTGAGCCACCAGGTCAAAGGATTGCATTTGCAGGATCTTAGTCAAAGCAAAGGTTGACTGGACCAGTCCCGGTCCGGTAACCAGGATCTGCAGGGTGTGACTTTCGATTTTGAACGTAGAAAAATCCTGCTTTTTCGCATGCCGCTCCAGCCATTGAAGGGTAGGGGATAACTCGAAAGTGGTGGCCGCACAGAGCAAAATATTCATGACCGGTTAAATTTTAACGGGATCTGCAAGTTGATACCAGGCGACCAGCGGAGAATGGGATGATAGCGGGTGGCAACCTGGATGGTCCAGCCGTTCCACAACTTCAGATCAACGCCGGCGCCAAACTGGTACGGTGCAAATCCGTGTCCCATTCGCAACCCAAAGTGTTCCTGAATCCGGTAAACCAGATGTACGTAATAATGCCAGCCATCATAAGTACTCTGGATAATATCCACGCCCATCCCTAATTGTGGAGTTGGGTTAAATTGCAATCCGAGTTGTTGATCGATTTGGGAAGTCACCTTTTCCCGGGTGATTGCTTCCGTATAATAATGAGCCCGGTAAGCCAGTTGGAAAGGGTCGGAAATTTGATAAAGCCCGCTCGCCTCGATGCTCACATTCCAAACCGAAGCCCAATTGGTGATGCTGGTGTTCCGTACACCGGTACGCAATCCTGCCGCCCAGCGATCCGTGATCTTTTTGGCATAAGCGCCAGAGAACAGAAACTCGGATAAGGATGCATCGCCCTGTCCAGCCATTTGAACACCGAAATAATTATTATTATGTCCAGGCAATACGAGTGAAGCATGCGCCTGGATCACATCCGCCAGGGTGTAGGGCCAGGTCGTACTAAGCAGGAGCCCGGGGCTGTTGATCCGGGTCAAAGCGGCGGCGCATCCCGGTAAGAAAGATCCGGCCTCTGCCGTAACCGGCAAAACGGACAAACCAAGCGTACCTGCACTGGCAAAGGAACGGAATACATCCTGGCCATGGATGGGCAGGCTCATCAGATAAATCATCCAAATGATATGTAATCTTTTCAACGTCAATTTACTGAATCAGAAGATGAGCTATTATTTTTGCATTTAATACGATACAGGTCGATGAAAGAACCCCTCGTCTGGCGCAAAGCACAAAATAATGATTCCCTGGAAATCAAGGCGTTAATACGCCAGGTTATGTCCGAATATGGATTTCAGATGCCTGGAACGTTTTGGACAGCCATGCCTGAACCGGACGTCCTTAATCAATCCGGATTTATTGGTGTTGTTATCCAGGAAGGAAGGATCGGAGGCACGTATGGATTTCAACCTTTGCCGGAAGGTACGGCAGAAATTCAAAAGGTTTATCTGGAACGCGATCTCCGTGGCCAACAAATTGGAAAGGAAATGGTCCTGTTGCTCGAACAAATTATTCGTGCGAGGCATTTTCAAAAAATCACCTTGTTATCATCCGGCCGCTATACCAAGGCATTAAAACTCTATGATCAGTTGGGATATGTGCGCTTACCGCGTTTGGAAGGTGCCTCTGAATTCTGTGATTGGCGATTGGAAAAGATCCTGACCCATGGCTAAGCTTCGATCAAATCACCGGCGTGCTTCTTCCGCATCGATGAGCCGTTTGTGGCTATTGGTCATGCTGGGGGGAGGCGCTTTGCTGGTCGGATATAAATTCCTGGGAAATTTTATGACACTGGCCGGATCGGAAACCGAAATCAACGCGGATCCGGTTGAAGAACGGTTTTACCTGCCAGAGACCGATTTCCCGACGGAGGTTGTTCATCACAACCATTTCAGTCTCGGCTACCTGGAATCTGAAGAACAAGCTGCCTGGGTGGCTTACCGGCTGACCGTGGCTGAACTAAATCTACCGAGAGTGCCCCGTTATGATCATTTTGATCCCGACTATTCGGTTTCTTCCGGGTCGGCTTTTCACCGTGATTACACGGGCAGTGGCTTTACCCGTGGACACCTGGTTCCTGCTGCCGATATGGCCTTTGATTCTGCCAGCATGCGGCAGACCTTTCTGATGAGCAACATAAGTCCTCAACGGCGGGCATTCAATAATGGGATTTGGCGTGAATTGGAGGAGCAAACCCGGGATTGGGTGCGCAGAAACAAGGAATTGTACATCGTGTCCGGTCCCATTTTCAGGCCTGACCACGAGCGAATTGGCCAGAACCGGGTCGGTGTTCCCGATGCCTTTTATAAAGTTCTGCTGGACGTGAAGGATCCGGAGTGGAAAGGCATCGCATTTGTCATACCGAATGAAATCAGCGAGGAACCATTAACTTCATTTGCCTGCTCCATTGATTCGGTAGAGGCCATGACCCATATTGATTTTTTTAGTCATTTACTGGAACCGGGAGAAGAAACCAAATTGGAAAAAGTCTATGATATCTCCCTTTGGCCAATCCATCCTCAGCGATACCGATGGAGGATTCAGGAATGGAACCATCAATAGACCTGGGGTGCACATTGGGTTCACAAGTTTAATTGTAAATTTACAACCTAAGCAGTCGAAACACTATGACAAGTAAAGAAGCTTTCTCCCAACAGATGTTAGATGGATATTCATTTGAAAAGTCATCCATTATCCTTGGTGGTGCCATGTATGAAAAACAATGTTTGCCGGAGCATTTCGTTCGGATCCCCCTGAAGACGATGAACCGACATGGCCTAATCTGCGGAGCGACCGGTACCGGTAAAACCAAGTCCCTGCAGGTGATCGCAGAACAATTATCCTCGAAAGGGGTGCCTGTTCTGCTGATGGATGTCAAAGGCGACCTGAGTGGTATTGCCGTGCGTGGTGCCACCAATGCCAAAATTGAACAGAGGCATGAGATGATCGGGTTACCTTTCATTCCGGATGACAGCCCCGTCGAATTGCTCTCCCTTTCCAATGAACCGGGTGTCCGGCTGCGGGCAACCATCTCTGAATTTGGTCCTATTCTGTTTAGTAAGATCCTTGATCTGAATGAAACCCAGCAATCCATCATCGCCATCCTGTTCAAATATTGCGATGATAACCATCTGCCCCTGCTGGACCTCAAGGACCTGAAAAAAGTCTTACAGTATGCTACCCAGGAAGGTAAGGAAGAGCTCGAGTCGGAATACGGAAGGATCTCCAGCAGTTCAATGGGTACCATTATGCGAAAACTGATCGAACTGGAACAGCAGGATGCCGAACGCTTTTTCGGAGAACGTTCCTTCGAGGTGACAGACCTCATCCGCCGCGATTCCAATGGCAAAGGAATCATCTCCATCATCCGCCTGACAGACATTCAGGACAAGCCCAAACTCTTTTCGACCTTTATGTTGCAAATGCTGGCCGAAATTTATGCCAGTTTCCCTGAAGAAGGGGATCTGGAGAAACCGAAACTGGCCTTATTTATCGACGAGGCGCATCTCATTTTTAATGAAGCCTCCAATGCATTGCTTGATCAGATTGAAACCATCATCAAGCTCATCCGGTCCAAAGGGATTGGGGTGTTCTTTGTTACCCAGAATCCCACCGACATCCCAGCTCCCGTTCTCAGCCAGTTGGGTCTTAAGATCCAGCATGCTCTGCGGGCATTTACGGCGAAGGATCGCAAGGCCATCAAGCTGGTGGCGGAGAATTATCCTTTTACCGAAAATTATAAGGTCGATCAGGTGATCACGGAAATGGGAATCGGTGAAGCACTGGTCACCGCACTCAATGAGAAAGGTATTCCGACCCCTCTGGTACAGGTCATGATGCGGGCTCCGCAAAGCCGTATGGATGTATTGACCAGTGGTGAGATTGATCAATTGGTTGCCAGGTCAGAAATTATTTCCAAATACAACCAGGAGATCGACCGGGAAAGCGCTTATGAAATTCTCAACGAGAAAATCGCCCGTTTTGAAGAAAAGGAACACCAGGAAGAGCTGAAAAGTCAGCAGCAAGTCTACCGTTCCAGCCGGCGGAGCAAGGATAAATCCGCCTTCGAAAAGGTATTTGAAAGTACTACAACCCGGCAGATCGGAAGGACAGTAGCCAGAGAACTCACCCGGGGTCTGCTTGGTGTATTGGGTGTTAAAACCACCCGTAGCCGCAAGAAAAGCAGTTGGTTCTAGTAATCCGTATGTGTTAATTAATTGTTGCCCTTAACGGTGCGGGTACTGGGAGCCTGTTTGTTGAAGCGTTCCCGGTACATAATCACGAAAGTATCCCAGGGAGTGTCTTTGTAGTAATCTCTTGCATAGAAATGCATAATCATCTCCAACTCATCCGGAGAACGCATGCCTGGTATGGGTTGGATCACCCGGAAGTTCTCATCCATAAATACCAAGGTGGGGAAGGCCAGCCGGCCAAAGGTCAATTCACGGGCCAGGTCGTTGTAGCCATCTTTGTATTTATAGGTTTTACCCAGCACTTCGATGGGTGATTTGGTTTGGGCATCCATCCGTATGGGATAGAAATTTTCATTGATGTATTCGGCGATGTAAGGTTCTTTCAGGGTAACCGCATCCAGTTTTTTGCAGAAGCTACACCAAACCGTATAGATTTCGACCAGAACTTTCTTTTTCTCAACCTTGGATTGGTTCATGGCTTGATCCCATGTCATCCACTGAACCTGTGTGGTCTGGCCCATCAAGGCTTGAATTGAAAAAATGGTCAAACAAAATCCGGTTACAATCTTCGCAAAAATGCTCATGCTACTACTACACGCGTCTAATTATCAAAGCAATGTACAATTAATGAACAGTTTGGGCCAAATCTTAGGGTCCCCGGAGATTACTTTTAAAATAATTTTAACGCTTACCAATCGTTGTCCTGAAATATGGTGACCACTTCATCATCTCCCAGGTCAAATCGTTTTGTGCGCCTTCCACGCAAAGTTGGCGCCAGCAGACCCGATCCCAGGTATTGATTACGCCCGCGAATGATCCGTACTTCATCCCACACACCCTGATCGATGAATGACTGCAGGGTATGGGGTCCACCTTCTACGAGCAAGGAATTAATGGGAAAATGCATGAGCGTGGCAAGCATAAAGCGGAGGTGTTCTGACCGGTTTGCAGGTAATTCGAATTGCTGTACCTGGTCAGGAATATCCGGGAGTTTGCAGACCGAAAAAAGAATGGTTGGACAATCCGCTTTCCAGATGGCGCGGTCAACGGGCAAAGACGCATGGGTACTGTACACAATGCGGTGGGGAGAACTTCCCCAGTACAGGCGGTTATTGAGCTGGGGGTTGTCTACAATTACGGTTTTACCTCCAACCAGGAAAGCATCCAGTTCGTGCCGCCACCGATGGGTCAGGACCTGACTCAGATCGTTCGAAATGCGGACATTCTGTCCTGGCTTTCCCATGTATCCATCGTTCGATTCGGCCCATTTAAGAACCACATAGGGTCTTTCTTTGGTCATGCGGGTTCGAAATGCCCGGATCAATTGTTCACCTTCCTCAGCTAAAATACCCAGGGTCACCGACCGGCCGGACGCTTTCAGCCGGGCTATGCTTTTACCTGCGACCAGGGGATTCGGGTCCATACAGCTGATCACTACGTTCTGAACCGGGCTTTCTAAAATCCGGTCAACGCAAGGCGGGTTGAACCCATAATGGAAACAAGGCTCCAGCGAGACGTAGAGGGTGGCTTGGGAAAGTATATTATGAGGGACATCCCGGGCATTGTTTAAAGCCATGGCTTCGGCATGGATCTGGCGGTAGCGCGGGTGAAAGCCTTCACTGAGCACTTGATCTTTCACTGCCAGGACGGACCCAACCATCGGATTTGGTGAGGTGTAACCCTGACCTTGCCGGGCAAGATCAAAACAACGCCGCATCATTGTCTCCAATAACCGATCGGAGGTTTCAGCCAAATTTATAGGTTTGATTGACTACAAGTCGCAGTTACTGCAGGGCTTCCTGCACCAGCTCGGCAGCTTCTTTAAGCAGAATGGCAGACCGGACTTTTAATCCGGACTGATCAATGATGTCCTTAGCCAGTTCGGCATTGGTACCCTGTAAACGAACAATGATTGGCACCTTGATGTCCCCGATGTTTTTGTAGGCCTGGACGACACCGTTAGCAACCCGGTCACAGCGGACGATGCCACCGAAAATGTTGATCAGAATTGCCTTTACATTGGGATCCTTCAAGATGATGCGGAAGGCTTGTTCCACCCGGTCGGCGTCTGCGGTACCTCCAACATCCAGAAAATTGGCTGGATCACCGCCGGATAATTTAATGATATCCATGGTGGCCATGGCCAAACCGGCGCCATTGACCATACAACCCACATTGCCATCCAGCTTGACAAAATTCAAGTCGTGCTCCCGGGCTTCTACCTCCGTTGGATCTTCCTCGTTCAAATCCCTCCAGGATTCCAGATCGGGATGACGGTACAATCCATTATCATCCAGGGTCACTTTCGCGTCCACGGCCAGGATATGACCTTCACCGGTTTCCAGGCAGGGGTTGATCTCGATGAGTGAGGCATCGGCTCCCACAAAGGCTTTATACAGCGATTGAACGAACTTGGACATTTCTTTAAATGCTGTGCCGGACAACCCAAGATTGAAGGCAATCTTCCTTGCTTGAAATGCAAGCATACCGGCAGCCGGATCGATGTATTCTTTATGCACCAGATGAGGGGTCTTTTCGGCCACCTCTTCGATATTCATGCCCCCTTCGGTGGAATAAATGATCACATTTTGCTTGCGCTCACGATCCATGAGCACTGAAATGTAGTATTCTTTGCAATCCTCGAATTTAGGTACATAACAGTCTTCGGCAATCAATACTTTGCGCACCAGTTTGCCGGGTCCTTCCAGTCCACCTGGAGTCTGCGGGGTTTTGAGCATCATACCCAGGATGTTACCGGCTTTTTCGCGAAGCTCCGCCTCATTCTTGACCAATTTGACACCACCGCCCTTTCCACGGCCCCCTGCGTGAATTTGTGCTTTAACCACAGCGACGGGTGATCCTGTCTGACCACTTAATCGCTGATAGGCTACAATTGCTTCTTCCAATGATTCTGCGAGAATGCCTTCCTGTACGGCAACACCGTATCGTTTCAACAGTTCTTTACCTTGATATTCGTGTAGATTCATGTGCTGTGCGTTCGAATTTCAGAATGCACGCCAAAAATAAGGAAAAGGTGGGTTTTTGCCTGAATTATCCGCCGACAATAATTTTTTGAACGACGGTTCCCTGGTCTGTTTGTAAACGGATAAAATAAAATCCGGCAGGCAGGGCATTCAATTGCAATTGTTTACGATTGGAACCGGGAATAAAATACTGGTCGATCCAACGCTGCATGATGCGGCCGGAGACATCAATCAAATTGATTTCACTATTAAATCCGATTTCCGAATCCAATTCAATATGCAATGCATCCGAAGACTTCAATACGGTCGGGAAGATGCTCATAAACCGGACGAACGGCAACTCTTGAACAGAAACCGTCTTTGCCGTTTTAAAACGACGAGCGGGTGTCGCATTGGCACATGTATAATATTCGTTAAATGGACGGACCCTCCAGAAATAGTTGCGTTCCGGCTCCAGGTCCTGGATCAACATGGAATCAATGTTGGTTATTTCGGATATCGGAGCATAATCGAAGGAAGGGGATCGGTCTACTTCAACCAGGTAAAAATCAGCGCCCGCCACAGGTTCCCATTTTAAAAGAGCCTGTTTGTCGCGGTTCAGTTGTTCCTGGTCACCCGGACTGATTAAATAAACCGGATCCTTGATTTCTGCAATATTCGGTTGATAATTACTGCGAAGGTAATCGCGGTCTCCACTTTGCAAACTGCGCTGGATTTCTTCTTTCTGTTCAACCGTAAAGATATATCCGGAACAACCGAAGAAGTAATTCATGTAATTGTTTACCTGTGGCTGCACCGGTTTGCTTTGCGGGTCAAGTGCATTTAACTTATAAGAACAATCGTTGCCGCCGAAATTGTAATCGGCAGGCGTATCACAGATCCCGTCCCCGACATTGTTTTGATCCTGGGCAATGTCCGGATTACAATTGGAACCATCGGCGTATTCATTCACGGTACGGCCGTCAGGGGCCAGCGTTCCCACCGGATTTCCATGGATGGCCGGATCCCAGGGTTCTTTATCCCATCCGTGGAAGGGATGAGGCAAACTGAAATAATGGCCGATTTCGTGGGTGAGAACCCGCACATCTTGAGCATAAATGTTGCGTACGATGATCCAGTCCAGTGAAGTGCCTCCCTGATAATAGGCGGCGATGGGTTCATTGTCCACAGTCTGATCGGTGTAGAAAACATTTAAAGCGTTCAGTCTTCTAACTTCCCGGATCAGATTGATTCCCTGGGTAGAACTGGGTTTGGTATTGATGGTATTGTTGTTGACATAGTTGAAACCATCTTTGATGTAGAATTGAATACCTTGATCCGCATAGTTTTCATTCAACTGACAGAGGGCATCCAGCAATTTCTCTTCCTCGATTCTTCCTTTGCCCTGGCTGTCACCGACGATGTGAAATTTCAAGGGAACATAGGAGACTTCACGGGGAAAAACAACGTCTTTCATGGCCGCACGATTGGCGAGCATCCTTTGTTTAATGCTTTCCAGGTCCTCGGTTCCGCAGCGAGGTATCTCTTGGGCTTTTACGGATGTAATTGCAGTAATAAAGATGAGGAGAGTTAAGATTGACCAGTTCTTATATCTCACGTTTGCTTCAAGATTATTTTTTATGAATACCAAAATTAACAAATTTAGTTCCATTATTCGCATAATATTTTTCCACATCACCGGTGTTGGCTTGGAACTGTGCGGTCAAATGAAGTACCTTTGGGCGTCTCAAAAAAAGCAAATAATATGGCTAAAGTAACCGTAGTTGGAGCAGGAAATGTGGGCGCCACCTGCGCCAATGTTCTTGCCCACGAAAACCTGGTCAATCAGGTGGTATTGTTGGATATTCAAGGTGATCTGGCCCGCGGAAAAGCATTGGATAGCTGGCAGCAGGCAGCAATTGATGATTACAGCACCCGGTTGTTGGGAACTGAAGATTATGCTGAAACGGCAAATTCAGACATCGTCGTCATCACGGCCGGTATACCGCGTAAACCAGGCATGAGCCGGGATGACCTCATCTCAACCAATGCGAAAATTGTTCGCAGTGTCACCCAATCCATTTTACAACATTCACCCAACCCGATCCTGATCATTGTTTCCAATCCACTGGATGTGATGACTTACGCGGCCTATAAGACCTCCGGATTGCCTGCCAATCAGGTATTCGGAATGGCCGGCATTCTGGATACGGCCCGTTTCCGGGCATTTCTGGCCAGTGCTTTGGATATTTCACCCAGGGATATCCAGGCCATGCTGCTCGGTGGGCACGGTGATACCATGGTTCCATTACCCCGGTTTACCACCGTTGCCGGTATACCCGTAACCGATTTGATTGACGCCCCGGAATTGGATGCCATCATCCAGCGTACCAAAGTGGGTGGGGGAGAGTTGGTCAAGTTGATGGGCACCTCCGCCTGGTATGCTCCCGGAGCAGCAGCCGCTCAGATGGTGACCACCATATTGAAAAATGAAAAGCGCATCTTCCCATGCTGCGCCTGGCTGGAAGGACAATACGGCCTGAAAGACATCTTTCTTGGCGTTCCGGTCAAACTGGGTAAAAAGGGAATTGAAGAAACCATTGAACTCAAATTGAATCAGGATGAACTTCAATTGTTAAAAGATTCGGCTGAGCACGTCCGGGATGTCATGAAAGTCTACGATGACATGACGTTCTAAGCCTACCATTCGTCAATCATTTTTGATCATACAAGGGACTCTCTGCGGGTCCCTTTTCTGTTTTCCGGCCACATCTGGCTTTTCTTTACTGAAATATTAAGCGAATTGCCTATACGGCATGGCACTTTCTTTGCGTTTATTGCGTTGTTGTACCAGAAAATTCCAGCAATGACCCTCCGTATTTTCGTCGTGGGATTCAGTATTCTCGTTCTTAGTTTGCCTGTAAAAGCTCAGTTGAGCCTGGATCATGCCGAACAGCTCATGCAATACGACGACTCACTGCAAACCCTGGCTCATGGTGTCTTTTCCGCTGAAAAGCCGGAAGAGCGTTTTGTTGCCTGCGAACATTTCATTAAGAGTCTGGTCCGCGCACTGCAGGTGGAAAATTCCTTTTATTATCCCTTTGAATCCTTTGAAAGCATCTCCATTAAATATCCGGCCGACAGTACTTTTCGCATTTTCACCTGGCAATTGGAGGTTAAACCCGGGGAATACCGTTATTATGGCGCCATACAACTCAACCAGCCTTCGCTGAAATTATTTCCTTTGATCGACCGATCCTTTAATTATTCGGCGGAAGCACAGGAAATTTCTAAGCCCAGTGAATGGTATGGAGGAGTCTATTACAACCTGCTTTCTTTCTCCAACGGAACGCATAAATATTACCTGCTGTTCGGATATGACATGTACACCCAGATGGACCGGCGGAAATTCATTGATGTACTCACATTTGATGACGAACACCAACCCGTATTCGGTGCACCCATCTTTTCGCGGGCGGATGGGTCAACCCTGAACCGCTTTGTGATGACTTTCCCTCAGGAAGCATCTGTAAAATTAAATCTGGAAAAGGAGAAAGGCCTGATTGTATTTGATCACCTGATTGAAGATCCCCGTGGTGGCCTGGCAAAAGTCCCGGACGGGTCTTTTGATGCTTTCCGCCTTCGCCAGGGTAAGTTGGAGTGGGTTGAAAAGGTATTTAATGGCGTGAGCAACCAACCCATCCAATCAGATACCCTCGACCAAACACGATTATCCAATATCAAGAAACAATAGGCCTCAAGGACAGGCAAACACAGGAACTTCCCGGTTCAATGCGTCCTTTTTCTGCCATCCGCAACCCCGGGATCCAGATGACCTCTTTCTGATCGCACAGGACCCAGGTTGATTCTTTAGCCCATTTCGAGAGCTTGGCATCCGTCAGCAGGTCCTGAATCCGGTGTGATTGGCCCTTCATTCCAAACGATTGAATCCGGTCTCCTGCTTCCCAGCGTCGCCAGGTCAGTGGCCAGGCAATGGCGCTCGGATTAAAGTAAATAGTGAGGCAATTATCATCAAAATATTGATTTTCAGCAACTAAGAATACATCCAGTTGACCGATTCTGGTATTTTTATGCAAAGGTAGATCAGTGGCTGTAATCTGAAACGACTCTTCTGATCCCGCCTTAGTAAGCGCTCGTAGTAAGAGTCGTCTCCGGTCAACCAATACTTCATGGGTTTTGCTGGAATATTCGGCGCCGGATTGGTCTGAGACGAGTGATTCATACATGGAGGCACACCGGGAAAATGAAAAGCCATAAGGATGCAATAATTCGCCCAGGACATAACCCGGACTGGGAAAGTGGCTGATCGAATCCACGTGCAAAGTCATGAAGCCATTCGTGGAGGTCCAGACCCGTTCCTGAAGTTTTCCGAGGAAGTAATTCATCAAAACTCCTGCATCATGGAGGTTATGGATGGTTTGCGGCAAACGGCTGATTCGTCCGTCTAACAAATCATCAATCATGGGCAGTAAATGATGCCGGAACCGGTTGCGCAGGTATTGATCGCCCAGATTGCTGAGGTCCTCCAGATAGGGGATGGCATTCTTTTCGACGTAGGCATTGATGGCCTTCCGCGTAACCTTAAGGAGTGGTCTCAGGATCCGGTCCCGTCGGGATGGAATGCCCATCATACCTCGCCATCCGCTGCCACGAACAGCATTAATCAGCCAGGTTTCCACTTCATCATCCTGATGGTGGGCCGTGACCAGATAATCAAACCGGTGTCTTTCCATCAATTCGGAAAACCAGCGGTACCGCAATTCCCGGGCTGCTTCCTGGATAGATAATTGGTGTTCCTCTTGATATTTTCTAGTATTAACGGACTGTGTGTAAAAGGGGATATCCAGTTGCCGGCAAAAATTATGAACCAGTTCCTTTTCCTGGATGGCCTCAGGTCTTAAACCAAAATGTACATGACAACATGCCATACGAAGCTCCAGACGATGCATTGCAAACAACATTGCCATGCTATCCCGGCCTCCGCTGACCGCCACCAGGAATGAAATACGGTCAAAATGCTGAACCTGATTTTTCAAATATTCCGCTAAAGATGCTTCCATGTCACCGACGTATTTTGAAAAAATATAATTTTGCAACCAAATTACTTGAAAATGAAGTATTCTCATTTGGTATTGGCCCTTCTGCTCTCTCTAATTGCCTGTAAGCAAGATCAGGATAACGCCAACATACCGGCCGAGCCATCAATGAGCGAAGCGACTACGGACACCGCGAATCTTGAATCCTCTACGCGCCCGGAAGAGCCTGATCCGCGAGGTGAAGATTTTGGTGACACAGAACCCCTGGACACCCCTAAGGATAAAACAATATTCGCTTTCCTTACGACGAATATGTGGGAATTTACACGTGGTATTGAAGGCAGTTCTTTCCCCAATGGCATCGTAGGAAAATGGATTGTTTTTAATGAAGACTATTCCTATCAAACCGGTTACTGGGAAAATATGACCAGCCAGGGCTCCTGGGAGGTTGATGAGAAAACTAAAACCCTTCATCTTACTCCCAGTGATGTGAATGAACGGGAGAGCCAATGGACCTTGCGTGTAAAATCCAACTCAATGGTGTGGTCCGGGACCGAAAAATATGGCAATAACAGTTCGCAAGTCTTTCTGGCCAGACGCCGTAGTAAACCGGAACGCTCTTATTAGAAGAGGTGACAAAAGTGGCAGAGGTGATAAAGGTGGCAGACGAAGTGCCTGCCCGTCCGGTCTGGCAAGCCGAGAGCGCGGTGTACGCTCGTCAATAGAAGCAAGGGTTTGGCCTTAATCGACCGGGATAATCAAGCCACGGATAGGATCAGGCATAATAGCGCACATAAACCTGAATAATCAGGTCTCCCAGTGCCATCGCCATTAGAATTCCTACCACCATATTTTGTCGTGGTAATTGGTGAAAACGCCAGGGGATTGCCAATAATAACAAAGGCAAGATAGGAATCAGATACCTGCCATTAATGCCATGAATATACGTGGAGCCAACCGGGTTCCATTGAAGGTACAGGATGAGGGAAGTCATAAGAACAACAGCAACGGCAATCCACAAAAACCCCAGCTTCTCCAGACGGTGAAATCGATCTCTGTTGGTCGACGCGGCCAGGATCAATGCGAACAATCCGGCGGCGAAACCATACCAACTAACGTAATTGGCGCCCCAGCCAAACTTGCCCACCAAATGCCGGGTAACCGGTCCGAAGATATCCAGCCAGGTATCGAAAAGTGCATGCAGAAAAAATTGCGGATCATGGAATACATACGAAAGCTGAGCCTGTGGATCAACCCCCGGATTGATTTGCAAAGCATCGCGAAAGGCCGGATTATAGTTGGAATAGGTGATGAATTCGTGGCGTATCATCACAACATAAGCCATCGTGCCAAGCAGGGGAATCAGGATGTTAGCCATTTTAATCCAGGTCTGACGGACCGATTGAGGTTGCAACAGGATCAACAGGGTCAATGGCCACCAATTGGGTCTCTGCAAGGTAAATAATAATGCCACCGTCACCAACCACTCCGAACGAACAGCTTTCTTTTTTAGCATCAACGTAAGCCAAAGCACCACTAAAACCAGGCTGGTGACGTCCGCTGAAATACTGCAAACCACGGCGAGCGTACCTGGCAGAAGGGCCACTACGAAGGTTAACAACCTGCCCATAGGCACCGCTTGCATCAGCCAAAATATCGACATCAACCACAAAATCAGACCGGTTATTCGCAGCAAAAAAATGACTCCCGGACCGCTCCAGCCCAACCATTCGGTCATTCTGGCGACCAGGACAAACGGTAAATACCCCACCGGAAAATAATAGCTTACATTGGGAAAATCAGCAAATCGAAAAGAATGATCCTGCCAATCCTGCTCCAAGGGGTGCATTCTGGCTTCGGGATGGTTACGCAGATAGCGCATGGACGAATCCAATTGAATCAGCCATGCCGGGACATACCCGCCGGAACGGTCAGCGAGTTGGGTTCCCTGAAGGTGACCTTCTGCCAGATGAAATACGCGAAAAGTATGCGCCGGTTCGTCCGGATTTTGGAAAGGAGGAATCAGGAAAATCAACAATATCCCAAAAATGCCGCCTGCCAGTAGGAACCAATACGACAATTTTGATTCTTCCCGGTCACCGGATGCCCCTCTCATCCAGGTATTGATGAAATTTCCGGGCATTGACCAGATGGGCAGTGAGGCTTTTGGCAAACGCGTGAGAACCGGTGCCGTCCGCCTTCGCACAAAAGAACAGGTATTCATGCCTTTCTGCATTGAGCACCGCATCCAAACTGGAGATGGAAGGCATACAGATCGGCCCCGGTGGCAATCCGGCATATCGATAGGTGTTGTAGGGGGAGTCTATTTGCAAATGTTTGTTCAGAATCCGGCGCAAAGTGAAATCTCCTACAGCAAAAACTACCGTTGGGTCAGCATCCAGTTTGATACCCTGCCGAAGGCGGTTCAGATAAACGCCGGCAATACGTGGCTTCTCATCTTCGCGCAAACTCTCTTTTTCCACAATGGATGCCAATGTGTAGACTTCGGCCGGAGACATATCCAATGCTTCCGCTTTGGCTTTACGACCGGCTTTATCCCAGAAGCTGTCGTGTTCCCGCATCATTCGATTCAAAAATTGTGATGGAGTGACGTTCCAGTAGACTTCATAGGTATTGGGAATAAACAAGGTCATCAGATTTTCACGATTATAGCCAATGGAATCCAGAACCCGGGCATTGGTCAGGTAGTTACGCAGCTGTTGATCGCTTGGTTCCAATTGCTCACTGACGCGTTCCGTCAACTCAGGGATGGTTCTCAAAGAGTTAAACGTCAGTTGAACTGGCTCCTGAATGCCCTGGCGTAGGTGTCGGATCAACATGTAGTTGGACCAGTTGGGTTCTATACGGTATCGACCGGCCTTCACTTGTTCCGGATAGTTCATGCGATTGGCAACCCATTCAAAGGATTTCGGTTTCATGATCAATCCAGCCTCAGAAAG
The DNA here is from genome assembly GCA_020436785.1 of Saprospiraceae bacterium. GTDB lineage: Bacteria > Bacteroidota > Bacteroidia > Chitinophagales > Saprospiraceae > JAGQXC01. The sequence continues at coordinate 21,077 of JAGQXC010000006.1, forward strand.
CTTACTATTGACGGTGGCAAAATCGGCGCCGGTAGGAATGTAAAGGACTCCATCTTCCAAATTGGCTGGTACATTGGGAGAATAAATCCGGTCATACAGCCAATACGCCAAACCTAACCCGGCGACGAGCATGAAACCAAAAACCCAGAAAATCGTCCGTAACAGCTTTGCTTTTTTACTCATGGTTTAGACAGCTTCAGTAGGATTCGCTTTCGTTTGGGAAATCCTGACGCTTAACATCGGCTATATAACGCTGGACAGCCTCTTTTGTCATATCGAAAAGGTCTAAATATCTGCGTAAAAATCGGGGATTAAAATCTTTCGTAATGCCCAACAGGTCATGAGAGACCAATACCTGACCATCGACACCCGGGCCGGCGCCAATGCCAATGGTTGCCAGTTCCACCGTCGCGGTCACTTCGGCTGCCAGTTTTGCTGGTATTTTTTCCAGTACTAAAGCAAAACATCCCATATTATTCAATAATAAGGCGTCCGATTTCAATTTAACCGCTTCCTCCTCTTCCTTTGCCCGGACCACATAGGTTCCAAATTTATAAATGGATTGAGGAGTCAGTCCCAGGTGTCCCATCACAGGTACACCCGCCGAGAGGATGCGTTTAATGGACTCCTGGATCTCTTCCCCACCTTCCATTTTAATCGCGTGTGCACCCGATTCTTTCATAATGCGGATGGCAGATTTTAAAGCCTCACGCCAGTTTCCCTGGTAGGAACCAAATGGAAGGTCCACCACCACCAAAGCGCGTTTTACCGCCCGCACAACACTTTGTGCATGATAGATCATTTGATCCAGGGTGATCGGCAAGGTCGTTTCATGACCTGCCATGACATTGGAGGCCGAATCTCCTACCAATAAAACATCAATGCCTGCCTCATCATAAATTCGAGCCATTGAAAAATCGTAGGCGGTGAGCATGGAAATCTTTTCACCGTTGGATTTCATCTCCTGCAAGGTATGGGTGGTGACCCGTTTTACGGGATTATGTACGGACATGTGAACTCAGATTTTGCGGACCCAAGTTAGTAATTTCATGGGGACTTGGCCACTTGCATCCACCGGCCGGTAAATCGAAAGAAGTAACATACCTTTATGCGAAATTGAACCGTTAGATATCCGTGAGGACCACGCTGAATATTATCCTTTTCATTTTGTTATGCAGTTGTTCCAACGAGCTGATCGTTGAGACGGAAGAAAGCCGCACTCCGGTGGTTTATGGTCTTTTGGACTCTGGAGATACGTTGCATTTCTTACGCGTGGAAGCGGCACTGCTGGCTCCCGGCCAATCCGGTCCGGCCGCCTATGTAGCTGACAGCATACACCGCAATATGCCCTTTTTCCAAATCACCATTGAGGACGAGAGCAGTGGTCAGTCACAGGTGATGGAACGGGTTTTGTGGACAGCGATTCCGGGAAGTGCAAGACCTTCTGCACCTCTGTCGGATTATCTCTATTCGACGGCCATGCCGGTCGTTCCTGAACACACTTATGGTATCCGGATCGTCAATGAATCCGGACGGATTGCCCGTGGGCACACGGAAATTGTCGAGCCTTTCACCATCAACCAACCCCGTGCCACCGAATTACTATCACTAAACCGAAAACTGGCTATCCGCTGGCAAACCGCTAACCATGCGGCGATTTATGAGGTGTCCTGGTTGCTGCAGATCAAAGAACAAACTTCTTCCGGGGAAAAGGAACGGTTGATTCGCATTCCCTTGGGCAACACCTCACAGATAAGCATCAATGTGGATGGATCACAGTTTTACAACGATTTGGCCAACCGGCTGGAGGTATTTCCCGGCACCCAGCGAACGCTGGAATCATTATACCTGGCTGTGGTGGCGGGTACGGCAGATTATGTCGAATTGCAGCAAGTATTGACCGCCGGTCAGGGCATTACCGGCATTCAATCCATTCCCACGTATTCCAACATCGAGGCGGGACTTGGCATCCTTACATCCCGCCACGTGTCCAAATCAGGGCCTTACCAATTAACGGAAGAATCCCTTGATTCGCTGAAATCCGGCCAATACACCAAGTTGCTCGGGTTCTGAATTTCACCTTTCGGACAAATTGGCTGCCGTTTTGTCATAAGATTTCCGGGCCTAAACAAGAACTCTGTCAGCTTAATCCTGTAAAATCGTCATGAAAAGTGAGGTGGTATGTTTCTTGGTAACTAAGAATTGATATACAATTCAACGAATAGAAAAACTACGAAACATATGGGTAAGATTATCGGAATTGATTTAGGAACCACCAACTCCTGTGTAGCCGTGATGGAAGGTAATGAACCGGTCGTTATTGCCAATGATGAAGGCCGGCGGACCACTCCTTCGGTCGTGGGATTTATGGATAATGGCGAACGCAAGATCGGTGACCCGGCAAAACGCCAGGCCATTACCAACCCTAAGCGCACCATTGCGTCCATCAAACGATTCATGGGGTCAAGGTTTTCTGAATCCGGGAAAGAAGTGAGCCGCATGCCCTATAAGGTATTGCAAGGCAGCAATGATACGGTGCGCATCGATATTGACGGAAGGCAATATTCTCCTCAGGAAATCTCCGCGATGATCCTGCAAAAAATGAAAAAAGTTGCCGAGGATTTTCTTGGTCAGGAGATCAAGGAAGCCGTCGTTACCGTACCAGCCTACTTCAACGACTCTCAACGTCAGGCAACCAAAGAAGCCGGTGAGATCGCAGGACTGAATGTTAAACGGATCATCAATGAGCCGACGGCTGCTGCCCTGGCCTATGGTCTGGATAAGAAACACAAAGACATGACCAT
>JAGQXC010000440.1 GCA_020436785.1 Saprospiraceae bacterium
CCATCGCCGCCGGCAAAACCGACCGTATCCGGCATAAATTTATTTTCGAAGGCAGTGTCTATAGTCACCTCCCGCTGCACCGGGTTGGTCGAAGGTCGTGTGGCGGGACCGGAGCCACAACCGGTCCTGGTCAGTAACATGAGCATGCACCCCAAAATGATTTTCATAGTTCGCGCTCGCTTTCAACGGTGTATATAATGCTGTCCGATTTGTAATAGCCGATGTTGTACTCGATTGGACGCCGGCCGGGATCGTACACATACCGTTTGCGTTTAAGAATGGGAAAAGCCGTATCGATGCCCAATTTCTTGGCAATGAATTCGGTGGCAGCCATCGCCGTGATCTCCTCGATGCTCAATTTGGCAATCACCGAAAATTTATTTTCCAACAGTTCATAAAGAGGTTGGGAGAAATCCTCCTCACCCGTCAGACCAATGGCAGGGCTGAAATAGGAAATAAAATAAACAAAGGGCCGGTCCTCGTTGCCACGTACACGCTCCATCTTAAGCAACCTGGTCCCTTCCGGCACCGCAAAGAAATTGGCGACTTCTTCCGGAGGCTCTTCCCAGGTCAATTTGATGGAATAGTTGACCACCTTGATGCCTTTGGATTTCATTTCCTGGGTAAAACTGAGCCAGTTTTTCGCTTTGCTGTCAACCGGCCGGTAGACCATGGTCCCTACCCCTTTTTTACGATAGAGCCGGCCTTCATAGACCAGTTTATTGGTTGCCTGACGCAATGTACTGCGGGAAATGCCTAGTTGCCGGGCCAGGCTGACTTCGTTGGGCAGCAGTTTGCCTTGCTGGTATTCGGGCAGCGCGATCATTCTGCGCAGCAGATCCTCCACCTGAACGTGAAGAGGTAGAGGACTTTTGTGATCGATTTCTATTTTAACCTCTTCTTGCTTACTCATCCTGTTTTCACTTAGGGTCTTTTTGTTTGCTGCCGCCAATGGCAATGCCCAAACCTCCATCGACCCGGTAGGCCTGCCCGGTTGCAAACGAGGCATTTTCCCCGGCAAGGAAAACAATGAAAGCGCCTACCTCCCGGGCTGAACCAATCTTTTTTAACAAATGCATGTCTATACATTCCTGCAACACCGCTGCGGGATCCGGCGACTCCTGGATGGCATTTTGCAACATCGGAGTGTCAATGGTGCCCGGACAGACCGCCACACAACGCACTTGCGGCGCATAGTCGATGGCTATGCTGCGAGTCAATCCTAGCAAGGCGGTTTTGGAAGTCGCATAAGCGGCCACCTGATCCTGGCTGACAAACGCCTGCACGCTGGCCACATTGATGATGACACCCGAGTTTTGCGCCATCATTCCCGGCAAGACGGCCTTGCTCATCAGGAAGGCGCTCTTCAGGTTGGTTGTCATTACCTGGTCCCACAATTCCTCACTGGTTTCGGTCACCGTGCCATAACGGTTGATGCCGGCATTGTTGACCAATACATCAACCGTTCCAAACGCATCTGTTGCCCGAGCAACCGCATTGCGCACGGCTTCACTCGATCCGACATCGCATTGATATTTACTGAGCGCCTTGTGTTGCATAACGGCCAAGGCTGCTCCATCGACATCGAAGCCGGATACCCGCGCTCCTGCTTCCAAAAAGAGCTCTACAGTTGCGCGGCCAATGCCCTTGGCTGCCCCGGTGATCATCACGTGTTTTCCGGTAAATTCTTTCATAAGTGACAAGGCAATTTAAGTCCTTTTATCCCAATATCAATTTGCGTCAAGTGCCACCGGCCCAGGTTAGCCGTGAAGAGCTGGTCGAAATGTACTCCCCCGAAGGCGATGTTGGTTGGATTGGCCAAGGTGTGTCCCTCCCAGTCGTCAATCATGAGCTGCACCTGCCGGTCCGGAGTGATCCGGTAGATTTTATTGGGCGCATAGCAGGATACCCACAAACCACCTTCGGCATCAAAAGCCATACCATCAGGTACGGTTTCCGGCAAGGTAGCGAACACTTCGCGATCCCCTGCAGAGCCATCTTCCAGAATACGGACACGCTCGATTCCTGGCAAAAAAGAACAGACGATATACAGGTAGTCCTCCCGGGCATCCAGGGCCATACCGTTGGCAAAATTAAACGGGCCATTATGCCAGATCGCGCCTTTACCTGCAGGGTCGAAGCGGAGTATTTTCCCATTTACCTCCCGGAAGGCGCCGCTTTCTGAGACATAAGCATTTCCTTTCCGGTCAAAAGACGCAAAGTTGGGGATTTGAAAATCATGTCCTTCCACCCCTTTGGCAAATAACGTTAATTCGAATGTCTGACTGTCCAGCCGCCACAGGCAGTGCTGTCCCAAATCGCAAACCAGCATCCAGCTGCAATCGGGGCTGAAGGCGATCCCCAGGATAAATCCACCGGTGGAGGCTACTACACGGGGATCGCGTGCATCCGGGTCAATGCGATAGATCTGACCGGCCTCTCCACCGGCCCACAGGGAGCCGTCCGGGTGCCAGGCCACGCACTCGGCATGGTCCAGTCCCTCTGCATAAATGCTCATTTTATCCATCATAAGCTTCGGTTGTATTAACTTTAAATGCTTCCGCTCTAAGGTTGGTCCTGATGGTTTGTCCGCCTTCGATCCGCAGCCATTTGCCGTCCCGGATGGCAGCTTCTGGTTGGTCTGTCCATCTTGCCGTCCACGGCTCCAACGCCAGGGTGTAACAATCGCCCCACCAGGGAAAATCCTGGACAGCATTGCGCTCCTGCCACATCCATAAGGATTGAAACAGGCTTCCATCGCAATGCAGCCTAAATCCGGCCATTGCCGATCGCAATTCGTAATAAGCCTCCTGCGGATACCCCTCCAGATAAGCCAGCTCACTGTATTCCCCTTCACCCCGCGCCGGTATCCGGCTGGCATCCAAAGGCTGGCCCTCCATCCCGGAGGCCCTTGGCCAGTTGTATTTTTGCCCGGGCTTCAACCAGCGCAGAGCAGGCATGGCTTGTTCTGCTTCGATCGTTCCGGCGTTGGTATGGAGCTGTATTCCCTGTTCGATGAAGGGCGCGCCAAAAGCGATGTGCTGACCCCACATGATGTCCAGGGTGGACCGGCCGGTATTGGTAACCGATTCGCTTAGATGCAGTGCAGCTTCCCCACGATGCAAGGCAAACCGGCGGTGTATCCGCAGCGGGAGCCGCAGTACCTCTGCCGTGCAGGTGACGGCGACGGTTTCCGGACTTTCTTCATCGATCCGGTATTCCCACGGGATCAGAGAAACTTCTCCATGCTGGCCCAGCGCTGCTCCCCGGTAGGTAAACGGCTGACTATTGGGCAGGCAGACCTGCCATCCGCCGTAATAATAATCTTCAAACTGGCTGCCGGTATCGCGGATCTGGGAAAAGTGGCGGTTGGGATTACGAATCCCTTTCGATAACCGGAGCAAATAATCCTGCTCCAACGGCTTATAAAAGAATTCATAGATGTCACTTCCGCGACCGGGCAGGATGCCTATCCGCAGATGATCATTCTCCAATGTGACCGCAGCCATGTCATCTATCCCGGATATGGAAAGCCAGCAACTCATGAGCGCTCCAGCGTTTGTATGACACCCCGCATGTAGCCCAGGGCAAATGCCATTCCGGCATGCCATCCCGAGGCGGTACTCATCTCCGGTGTATGATCGGGTATCAGGACCCCTTCATAATTATTTTTTTTCAGGATCTGCATGATGCGAACCATATCCAGGTCCCCTTCATCGACAAATGCCTCGCGATAATGGGGCACCTTCCCGATTACATTGCGGAAATGGATGTATCCGATGCGTCCATTTTTACTGTAGCGATCCACCAGGTCGTAAACATCACTATCCGGCATTTCCTGCAGGGTGCCCAGACAACATTCAAAGCCACTGGCCGGGCTGGCGTTCAACTTGAATAATTTCTCATATTCCGAAGGTGTGTAAAACAAGCGGGCGGTGCCACGTAATTCCGGCAGGGGCGGATCATCTGGATGCGCGACCAATCGAACATTATTCTCCTCGGCAACAGGTAGTAACACATCTAAGAAATATTGCAACCGTTGCCACATTTCTTCCCGGCTAGTAGCGGGTACCGTAGCTCCCTGGCTGGGGTCTGCATACGACATGTTCCACACCATGCCGGCGGGAATGGGTACAGACAGATCCACCATGTCTGCATCAAAAACCACGGAGTTGGCTGCACCGCGACCGACCGGAGCCAGGTTCCATCCCCACACACCCGCCAGGCTGAAATAATAGCCGAGGATGGGAATGTCCAGTTTACCCATATTTCGGATCAGCTGCTTGATGCTTTCCAGCTGCCGGTCTCTACGTGGACCGTCGAGCAGGACATCGTACCAGTGAGAAGGATCCAGGTTTTCGATGGCTTCGAGGGTCAATCCATGGGAGGCGATCTCTTTTTGCAGGGCTGCGAGCATTTCATACGTCCAGGGCTTATCCTGGTTGCGGGTCTCGCCCCAGCCGCGGTGGTAATCGTTGGTGAGGCGCGGGTTATCGCCCCGGATGTAATCGACCAGCTGGGCCACGATGTGGGTGGCGCCTGCTTGACGGGCAAATGCGAAGTTCTTCGCGGTGAGGGTACTTTTATAAAGTCCTAATCCTAGTTTCATCGCTTTCCGTAATTACCTGTTTTCCGGTGGTGATTACCTGAATCCATGCCGGAGCACTCGTTAATTTCAAGCCATTCACTATAGTTGACAAACATTGTACAAACATATGAACTTAAGAGTGAAAAACATTAATGACGGGAATGGTTGGATTGGGATAGTGTCAGCATGCAAGGAGTGAGTGAACGTATACTGGATCAATCCACCTTCTCATTCCCTCCTCCGATCTTCTGCACGATCTTGAACTCACTCAGAAATACCCTGGCAAAGACGCGGATCACGATGTAACTCGGGATTGCCAGCACCATACCCAGGATACCGCCTAACTTGCCTCCTAAAAGAATGACCAGAAAGATCTCCAACGGATGCGCACGGACACTCTTGGAGAAGATCAGCGGCTGCAAAAGCATGTTGTCGGTAAGTTGCATGACCGCAAAGACGGCCGCCACGCGAACCAACAAACCAAACAAGTCGGGATAAAAAGGCAGATCGATGTACGTTGATGCCGTGAGCAGGATGCCAAAGATCGCGCCGATCAGCGGACCCAGATAGGGAATCACATTAATCAGTGCCGCAAAAAATCCAATCAATAACGCATTCTTGATGCCGAAAATGCTTAACCCGGTGAACACAATGATGGTGATGCAGGTGATCTGCAACAGGATCCCGGCAAAATAACGGCGCAGCAACTGGGTGGTCTCCGTCACCGTGCTCTCCATCTGCGATTCGTATTCGCGGGGAGTCAGTGCAATGAGGAAATTGATGAACAACCGGTCCTCACGTAGAAAGAAGAAAAGAATGAAAGCGACGGCAAACAAGCCAAACAGAAATCCACTGGCAGCGCCCAGAATCGAACTCACCCAGTCACCAATCCGTGTAAACGGAAAATATCGTTGCAATGTATTGGTGATCGACTGCCTACCCAGACCCTCCTCATAATTGATGCCCATCTTGCCCAGCCATTGCTGGAATGCCAGAAAGGGTTCCTCCAATCGGCCAATGACCGCATAGATGTCTACATTGGCCAGATTCGCCGCCTGGGTTAAAATGGGTGGCACCAGCATGAGCCCCAGCATGACGATCACCAGCAACAGGGCCAACATGGTCAGTAAGGCAGCCACATTGCTGCCCCAAGACCGGTGAGCCAGATGCAGTCTCGCTAAAATAAAACGGTAAACCGGCTGGGTGATCATGGCCAGGACCCAGGCAATCAGCACATAGGTCACAATGTCGCTAAATAAATAGGTCACCACCGCCACAAACAGGATGGCGCCGACAATGAAAGCGTATCGATTATTCCATTTCATGGTAGTAAGATACGTGTTTAGGTGTTTTCGTGTTTAGTGGTTGTTTGGTTGAGTGGTTGTAGATGCGTAGATCTGTATAGGGATGGAGGGAATTTGTTTTTTGTTTTTTGATTGATTGGCTGGATGGTTGTAGATGTGGAGATGTATATCTGTAGATGCGTAGATCTGTATAGGGGTGGAGGGAATTTGTTTTTGTTTTTTGATTTCTGTTGATTGGTTGAGTGATTGGTTGATTGGGTGGTTGTAGATGTGGAGATGTAGATCTGTAGATGCGTAGATCTGTATAGGGGTGGAGGGAATTTTATTTTTGTTATTTGTTTTCTGTTGATTGGTTGAGTGATTGGTTGTAATTGCGTAGATCTGTAGATGGGTTTTTTGTTGATTGGTTGGTTGAGTGGTAAAAGGGTGGAAGATGGAATTTTGGCGACTGGGTTCTTGAATCTAACATCTCTCCTTATCTTTCACCCGGACGGTCAAATAATCAAAATCCATGCAAGTTCGAGTCTTATTGCTTTTACTGATGCTACCTGTCTGGGGTAACACCCAAATCCTGACCAGCAGCAACCTGCCCATTGTCATCATCACGACCGACATCGATACCGCCACCGGATTACCCCGGGATATACCGGACGAACCCAAGATCCTCGGCTCGATGAAGATTATTTATCATGACGACGGAACCCGGAATTTCCTTACCGATCAGGGTGAAGAACAATACCTGAACTACAACGGCCGGATCAAAATCGAGATCCGGGGGTCGTCATCGCAGGTGTTGCCGAAAAAAGGCTATGGGCTGACCACCCTGAAAGACGATGACGATTCGAACAACAATGTCGAACTTCTGGGCATGCCCAAAGAAAACGACTGGGTCCTCAATGGGCTGGCTTTTGACTCCTCCATGGTACGTGACATCCTGTCCTATGACCTTGCCCGTGCAATGGGTCAGTATGCACCCCGCGGACGGTATTGCGAAGTGATAATCAACGACGACTACAGAGGTCTGTACTTGCTACTGGAGAAAATTAAAGTGGATGAGGGCCGTGTCAATATAGAGAAAATGGATCCGGACGACAATGAATTTCCGAACGTGACGGGCGGTTACATCACCAAGGCAGATAAGACCACCGGGGGGGACCCGGTTGCCTGGACCATGTCTTCGTCCACCGGCATAGGTGTAAATTTTATCCATGACCATCCCAAACCGGAAGATGTGACGACCGAACAAAATGACTACATCAAAGAACAGTTTTTAACCCTGAATGCCCGGGCTCAACAACAAAACGCATCCCCGAACAACGGGTATCCGGCCGTAATCGATGTGCCCAGTTTCGTCGATTACATGCTAATCAGTGAGCTGGCAGCCAATGTTGATGCTTATCAGTTAAGCACTTTTCATCACAAGGACCGTCTGGGAAAACTACGCGCCGGGCCTGTCTGGGATTTTAACCTGACCTACGGCAATGACCTCTTTTTCTGGGACCTGGATCGCAGCCATACCGATGTCTGGCAGTTTTCCAACGGCGACAACACCGGTCCCTTTTTCTGGAACAACCTTTACAATGAATCACAATTTCACTGTTACCTGTCCCAACGGTGGCAGACCTTGACCACACCGGGTGGCGTCCTGAGTCTCGATGCCATTTTTGCGCGCATCGACAGTTTGGCGACGACAATCACCGAAGCCCAGGTTCGTGAAGAAGCACGCTGGCATACGGTAGCGACCTGGCAGGAACAGCAAGAATCCATGAAATCGTGGCTGCAGGCACGCTTCGCCTGGATGGATGAACGGCTGTCGGACGCAGGGCCCTGTCTCACGACAGCCTTGCCTCCCCTGGTCATATCCCGGATCCATTACCACCCGGATGACGCTGGTGAGGTGGACGGCGACGACCTCGAATTTGTTGCGATCACCAACCATGGGACGCAACCGGTGGATTTGACTAGGATTTATTTTCAAAATCTCGGGATGAGTTATGTCTTTCCGGCCGGTAGTATGCTGTCCCCCGGAGAACTCATTTACCTGGCCAGCGATGCGGACGCATTTACCGCCTATTATGGCTTCCAGCCATTTGGAGAATATGCACGGAATCTGTCCAATAAATCTTTTGATCTGGTATTGGCGGATGCATTTGGAAATCAAATTGATGAGGTGCATTATTATGATTCCGATCCCTGGCCGGAGGCTGCTGATGGTGACGGACCTTACTTGCAATTGATCGATCTGGATGCCGATAACAATGCCGGGGAAAACTGGGTAGCTTCCGGTGCACCGGTAAGTGCGTATGCAGCGTACAAGGATGATGGAGGAATAACTTTATATCCAAATCCAGCCGGTGAAAGCTTGATGATAGACAGTCCGGTACTCCCGCTGCACAACATTCAATTGGCGGATCTGACAGGTCGCACCTGGTTCTCTGCCGAGCTATCCGGCAATACCTCCATAAAACTCTCACTGGCAGGAATTCCAGCAGGGATTTATTGGGTTAAAATCCAAGTAGAAACGAATCGGCAGATTGTAAAGAAATTGGTTAAATTTTGAAAGGTAAACCCTCCCCTTTTATTCCCCTCCCTGAAGGGGATTCCCCAGTAAGTTTGCTGATAGGGAATAGACTTGAGTTCCCACCCATATTGATACACACCTCTTATTTTCATCGCGGTAAGTCCCTTCATTGGAGGGTCCTGTCACCCTGAAGGCTCGAAAGGCAGTGGTGGATCCCCTCCCTATTGTACTAATTGAAGCCGAAGGAAAGGATGGAACCTTGATATGTGTTATCCAACGACGGCCATGATGAAGTTGTCCCAGTATTTCATTTCTTCATAGTGTAACCCACCCCTTTTATTCCCCTACCTGGAAGGGATTCCCAAGTAAATTTGTTGCAGTGGAATGGCCTTGAGATGCCTTCCAATAGCGAGATACACTTCATATTTTCATTGCGACAAGTCCCCTCCTTGGAGGGGATTTAGGGGTGGGTCCCTCGCATATCCTGATTGAAGCCCCCAAGGGATGAGATCTCAATTCACTACTGGTCTACTACCCATCTCAAAAATCAATTCTCCGCCTGTCATCAGATCCTGATGGGTGAAAAATAATGCTTCCAGCGTGTGGCCATTCAGTTTGGCCGACTGGATGTATTTATTGGCCAGACTATTATTTTTCACCGTAATGTGGAATGACTTGGCACCCGGCAAATGGATGGTGGCCTCATCCACCAGCGGCCGGCCGATGGCATAAACCGGATCGCCCGGACACACCTGGTAGAATCCCATTGCACTCAGCACATACCAGGCACTCATCTGGCCACAATCTTCATTGCCTACGATGCCATCAAGGGTCGGCGCATACAAGGTGGTCAGAATCGTATCGACAATGGCCTGGGTCTTCCAGGGTTGACCCAGGTAATTGTAAAGGTAGGCGATGTGGTGGCTGGGTTCGTTGCCATGAGCATATTGGCCGATCAAACCGGTAATGTCTGCCGAAGCATTGGCTCCTTCGATCTCCGAGCTGACGGAAAAGAGAGAATCCAGCTTGTTGATGAAATTTTCAACCCCACCCATCAGTTGGGCATATCCCTGGATGTCGTGGGGAACAAACCAGGACCATTGCCAGGCATTCCCTTCGGTAAAATCGCCGCGATCGTGCTGGGAATAGCGTGGACTGAATGGTTCCCTCCACTGCCCATCCGCCAGCTTTCCCCGCATAAATCCGGTATTCGGGTCGAAATACAACTGATAGTATTTCGAGCGTTTCCGGTAAACCGAGGCCAGGGAATCCCGACCCAAATCTTGCGCTACCTGCGCAATGCACCAGTCGTAATAGGCGCATTCCAATCCATAAGAGACCGATTCACCGATCGAATCGACAGGAATGAACTGGCTGGTTTCCAGAAAATGAATGTGCCTGGACATCACACCCCGGGCACCTGCTTCCGGGATGGTAGCCAGACGCTCCGGATGATAGGTCGAAGCGATCTGCATGGCTTCCAAGGCCTGGCCCCAGTCCACCCCGGGCAAATCCTTGGCTCGGGCATCTGCCAGAATGGCTGCTGCGGGATAGCCTACCATGGTACCGGTGTAATTGGCGACCAGGGGCCATTTGGGCAATAAGCCACCTTCCTGATATTTCAATACCAGGTTCCCGGCCCAGGCTCCCGCCCGCTCCGGCTGAACGATCGTCATCAGCGGATACCAGGCGCGGAATACGTCCCACAGGGAATAGACTGTATAATTGGTGAATCCATCTGCCTGATGAATTTGTTTGTCCATTCCCCGGTATCGCCCATCTACATCCTGATAAGTTTGCGGGGCGATCATGCTGTGGTAAAGCGCTGTATAATAATTCTTCATCACCGTCTC
>JAGQXC010000441.1 GCA_020436785.1 Saprospiraceae bacterium
ATCCCTGGGGAGAACTTACCGTCGCTTTGCTGCCATTGTATCGCTGGTCCATAAAGGTCATTCCATTCGACTCGATGGTCATCGCCATTTTGGTGTTGTCCTTCTTCATGGTTTTCATAGTTAATGATCCCATGGCTGTATTTCCTTCCAGGGTAATTTGAATATCCTTCACCTGGTTTAGCTTTTCCTGCCCTCCGATGGCATCCAGGTAAGCTTTTACTACATCTAGCCCGGTCATCGGGGCCATGGACTTCTCCATTTTTCCAGAATCAGGCGATGCGGCCGGGGACATCTTTGGCGTACATTGCACGGCCATAAGACCTGCCACCATTAAGATTAAGAATTTTGTATTTTTCATTCGTTTTGATTTATCGATGGATTTCCCGACCCGATAAGGTGCGGTACTTAAACTAATTCTCATCGGTAGAGAAAAGTGCATCATCCAATCCCTGATTAAACTGGATTGCAGTAATCTCAAAAGACATCGGTACCGGTGTCGAGCCACTGATCGTCATCTTGTGGGGGATTAGAACGCCTTCATGGTCCTGGTAGTCCGCATAATCAATGTTGGTGGTATTTCCTTGTTCCGACTGAATCTGCCGTACTTTCAACTTTGAATCCACGGCATAATAATAGGTACTGAGCCGTCCGCTGGGACTCGTCACAACCACTTTGTAGGCCGGCGTTCCTTCGATCTTCTCCACTCCTTTGACCTCCATCTGATACCCTTCATCAAGGAAGAATACGTCTTCAAAGTAGTGGGCGTCCTCTTTAAACCGGGCGACCGTTTCTGCATCTTCGATGACCTTCTTATTACCCATTTGGGAGATCAATGCCTTATTTCCATCGAAGCGTTGCTCTTGGACGACCATTCCCTGAGCGCTTAATTTCATGGCCGACTTATTGTCGTTTTTATGCAGGAGTTCCATCGAGATTTCGCCCATTGGAGTTTTGGCCATCATTTCAGCTTTGACATCCTTGATCGCCCCGATTTTTGCTCTTCCACCAATCGCGTCCAGGTAATCCTGTACGATTTGCTCAGCGGAAACATCGCCAACTTCCATATTATCCAATTCGATGGGGTCGCCATAAAAATCATAAAAATGGGCGGTACCAAACGGTTGAAGTTGATCGAGCACTTCATCTTTATTCCCTACCACGACGATGTTCAAATGATCCGGGCGCAGGTATTTACGGGCGACCCGCTGGATATCATCCGTCGTTATTTTTTCCATGCGCTGCAAATAGGTTTGATAATAGTCGGGCGGCAGGTCATACCGGGCAATATTTAACGCAAAATTTGCAATGGTCTGGGGACGTTCCATCACTCTGGCAAACTGACCGGAGGTGATGTTTTTGGTTAATTGAAGTTCTTCTTGGGATACTTTTTCATTCCGGATGCGGTTGATCTCATCCAGAATTGCGGTGATTGAACTGTCGGTGACTTCATTACGGACGTTTGTTTCGGCATCAAAATTTCCGACAAAAGGGTCACTGGAAAGCGAAGAATAGGCCCCATAGGTATATCCATGCTTTTCTCTTAAATTTTGAAACAATCTGCCGGAAAAGCCGCCATAGCCCAGTATGTTGTTCATCAATCTTACCGCAATGACGTCCGCGTCACCTGGCTTGAGCTCCACGGGCTGTGTGACCCGGATAACCGATTGAACGGCACCGGTTTTATCGGCAAATTGAATGCTGGTCTCCTCAGGCAATTCAACGTCCGGCATGACCGTACGTGGTACCGGGGCTGCCTCCCACGCACCGAAATATTGA
>JAGQXC010000442.1 GCA_020436785.1 Saprospiraceae bacterium
GACGTCAGTCACTTAAAACGGTCATTCGAAAAAAGAACTGCAAACCAATCGAAGAATGAATTTTCACCTTACCGCAGCTTCTCATGGATGATTTCCAATGCTTTCTGAAGCACCAGGTCTTGCTGATGGATCACGGACTCGATGGTCATAGGGACATAGACATCCGGGGTGATGCCATATCCGACAAACTCCCGGCCATCCGGATAGGTATCCCGTTTGGTACAGATTCGTGCTGATCCACCATAAGGGAGCGCTAATTTCAGGGGTTGGCCGGTGCTGCCAAAGGTATGCTGACCTACAATGGTAAAATGTCCAAGGCGGTCTGCAGCAACGAGAAAGTCTTCTGCTGCCGATGCCGTGGCATGTCCGGTCAGTACGACCACCGGCCTTAAGAATTTTGGCCCGGAAGAAGGAACGATGGTGTCCGGTTTGGCAACATACCACTCATCACCAAGATAGGTGCGGATTGATTTTTTACTCCAATCATCCATTCCCGAGGTATCTCCCTGCTTCCTTTGAAAATCCTGGTAGAGGTACTTACCCCATGCCTTGAAAGCTGCCAGGTGTTCACGGGTACGCCAGGTAGAAGTGGTGTAGGGTTGATCGGTCAGCTTATCCAGAATGGCATAACCTATGTCGGAATTGCCTCCTCCGTTGTAGCGTAGATCGATGATTAAGGCATCGTATCGTTTGATGGAATCGAATTTTGCATTGAAGGCTTCGACGATCCAGTCCTGGCCGAAGGATCCCAGATTCACGTAGGCAATGCGATCGTCGAACTGTTTAAATTCAAATTGATTGGGATGATCGTAAGATATGGACCAAAGTTGATCGTCTAACTCACCATAGATCAAGTCAAAGGAATGATTGGTTCCTTCCGGATCGCGCACCGTAATTTCCAAATTGTTTCCCGCTTTACCTTTTTGCAGCGCGGTGGCACTCCAATCCTCACGTATGTACGACGTTGACGCGCTGATGAATGGATAAATGTATTCGTTCAAATAGTCGACAACATCCATTCCATTGATTCGTATGACCTCCAGACCGGCCCGGATGCCCTGATTTAAGCTCGTTTTGGTGTTGGTAATGTATATATGACCTTCGATAGAATTAAATTCAACCGGGAGGCTTTTTTCATCCACTGTCAGGTACGCCGGAGGATAGATGTTGGTGTGTCCATCGTGTAGGAGTGCACAGAGCCGCTCCATTTGGTGGTAATAGTCTAAATTGCTTTGATCCTCCAGCATGAGGGGGATGTAATCGCGCAGTGTTTGTTCCCAGTCTAGTTCTGGGACCTGATCGAAAAAGGCAAAATTGTATTTGACCTCACTCCAGAATTGGATCATCCCCTCCAGGCGTTGTGCCGCTGTCAAGGGTGGGGGCAGGTTGACATCTAACATAGTCCGGATGATGGATTTTAATGCATCGCAGGTGGCCCGGACACTTGCTTGTTGTTCAAGGGTTAAATCGTCAAATAAGCCAGGGATGGGGAAGTCCAGGTCAAACCCCAGATTAATCAGCTGGTGATCCAATAGGATAAAAGTGCCCAGGGTGCTGAAGGAATCGGTCTTTACCTGGATGTAGGCCCTACCCACATTGCTGAACCAACCATCTAGGTTTGTTATTCGACCTGGGCTCTCCTGTTCGGGGTAGCGAATGAGATCGATCCATCCACTGGTTCCAATCTGGTAAGTTTCCAATTCCCAGGTATCAAGCTGCCTTTTTGTGTTTCCACTGCGGGTGTAACTTCGATTTTTAGGGGTGGCATTGATGTTCATCTGCTTTATCATCCCGGCAATATCGAAATGGTCCGCATTATTTGCTTTGATCGCATCTTCCACTGCAGCTGAGAGATGGTTGATTTCACTCAGTCGAGGCATAAAATCCTGACCATAGCCAAAAATGGGGAAGAAGCACAACATCCAAAGTGATTTCATAGGTAAAGTATTTGGGTGTAGTTGATGCAAGCGAAGTTAATCTTAAATCAGACGTATCATAAGATCATTTGCCTTGCAAAAGAATTCTGATTACTTTGCTTTTGCATAAGTTGGATTTTTAAGTTGTTGGAAAATCTTGTCTCCTTTAAGTTAAAAATCCCAACTTATGCCTGTTTTACAAGTATACTACCACCGTGTAACCCTTCACAGCTGTCTCATTCCTCCCTATTCGCATTCAAAAATGCACTCCGCACCGGTGCCGGCATGTCGCTGTCTTCTCCTTTCACCGCTTTCCAGATGATTTGACTGAACAACATATCGGGAACCCGGTCCTCTTTGGTTAAATCGATCTTTTCACTCTGGCGGGCCGCCCAGGACATTTTTACATTGACGTCATTCAGGTTGACCTGGTTGGGTACGGATGTAAACGGGGTAAGATCCGCCTGCTGGGTAAAACAGCGCCACATCGGTTCGGCAGCGGCGTCGTACTGACTCATCGGCGGCAGGCCCAGGATGAGCTCCATCGTCCGCAACATCGACGAGGTGGAATACATGGTGTGATCGCCAAAACCCCGTTTCACAAATGGTCCGGCCAAATAGGCGGTCGTCCGGTGGGCATCGACATGGTCGCTGCCGTTTTGAGCATCGTCTTCCACGATAAATACCGCACTTTCCTGCCAGATTTTCGATTGGGAAAGGTGCTCCACAAAAAGCCCCACGGCCAGGTCATTGTCCGCCACATGGGCAAACACCGTAGGTCTGCCGACGCGGGCTCCTTCGGTGTGATCGTTGCCAAAGCGTATGCTATTGAAGCGGGGGACCTGGTTGTTGGCTACCAGTGAGTCAAATTCTTTCCGCCACCGGTTGAA
>JAGQXC010000443.1 GCA_020436785.1 Saprospiraceae bacterium
GACGGAAGTTAAAAACAAAATCGCTCTGGTTACCGGAGGGAGTCGCGGATTAGGAAGAAATATGGCTCTTCGCCTGGCTGAAAATGGGATAGATGTTTTGATTACCTATCATACCAAAGAGCAAAAAGCCACCGAAGTAGTCCAGGAAATCCAATCCCTTGGGCAAAAAGCAACTGCCTTTCAATTGGATGCCGGAAACGTTGCCTCCTTTGATGATTTTTTCTCCCAGGTCACCTCGTACCTGCAAGACGTCTATGGTGATTCGCACTTCGACTTTCTGATCAACAATGCAGGCACCGGACTGTATGCCCCATTTGGTCAGACCACTTTGGAACAATTTGATCAGACGTTGAACATCCAGTATAAAGGTGTCTATTTTCTCACGCAGAAGGCACTTGTTTATCTGAATGATGGTGGACGGATCGTCAACATATCTTCTGGGCTGGCAAGGTTTTCACTTCCCGGGTATTCAGCGTATGGTTCCATGAAGGGAGCTATTGAGGTATTATCCAGGTACCTGGCGAAAGAACTGGGACCACGTCAAATTACCGTTAATACGGTTGCTCCCGGCGCCATTGAAACAGATTTCGGCGGTGGTCACGTGCGGGACAACAAAGAACTCAATGCCTTTGTAGCCAGCGTAACCACATTGGGTCGTGCTGGCTTACCCGACGACATCGGCGGTGTGGTTGCTTTCTTGTGTTCCGAAGAAGCACGCTGGATCAATGCCCAACGCATTGAAGCCTCCGGAGGAATGTTTTTGTAAGCGCTTATTTGGCCTGGTGCAGCAGATAATCCACCGTCACATAACACATGGCTTTAACACCCGTCTCCATGCCGCTTTCATCAATGAAGAAGTCGGGTGTGTGATGTGGCGCCGCATAACCGGGAGGTGTGTCCAAAGGTTTACCCCCGGTTGACCAGAATAGGGAAGGGACCTTCTCCGCAAAATAACTAAAATCTTCCGCACCGGTCCGTGCTTGGGTGACCAAAACATTTTCAGGCCCACCGGCAGCCGCTTGCAGGGAAGGAACCATCATCTGTGTCAATCCCGGATCGTTGTAGGTCACCGGCACCCCGATGATGATTTCCACGTCGGCTTTGGCTCCGGCGCTTTCGGCGATTTTGGTCGCGGTCAACTTGATCTTTTCGTGGATAATGCGCTGCATGGCCGTGTCCAGGGTACGGATGGTGCCAGTCATTTCGCAAGTCTCCGGGATGATGTTGTTACGAACTCCACCCGTAATCTTCCCGACAGTAATGACAGCGGCTTCTTTGGTCAGTTCGGTCTGCCTGCTGATGATTGTCTGTAAACCCATGATGATTTGCGCAGACACCGTAATCGGATCGACTCCTGCCCAGGGCTGGGAACCGTGTGTTTGTTTTCCGGTCACTTTGATGTTGAAGACATCCGCCGCTGCAAGCATACCACCGGGTTTATAAACGAGCTTTCCCACGTCCAGACCACTGCCTATATGTTGACCAAACATGACGTCAATCCCGTATTTATCCAGTAACCCTTCTTTAACCATGAGTCCTGCTCCTCCTTCTTCTCCCGGAGGCGCACCTTCTTCAGCCGGTTGAAAAACGAAAACCACTTTACCTTTCAATTGGTTTTTCATGTCCTTAAGGATGGATGCCGTGCCCAACAACATGGAAATGTGGGTATCGTGGCCGCAGGCGTGCATAACCCCGACTTCCTGACCCAGATACGTACTGGTCTCCTTGGATGCAAACGGAATCGGTGTCCGTTCAGTGACCGGCAATGCATCGATGTCCGCACGCAATCCCACAGTGGGTCCGGGTTTTCCGGAATCCAGGACGGCAACCACTCCGGTCTTGGCAAAACTACGGTCGACCTCATAGCCCATACCGGTTAAATACTGGGCGATGGCATCTGCCGTTTTGAACTCCCGGTTGGACAATTCGGGGAATTGATGGAAATGGTGGCGCCACTGGATCACCTGATCATTAATGGCTGCCGCTTTTTGATCGATCGTGCCATGGAGGTCGTCCATGTTGGTTTGTCCAGTTAAATAAACTTGCCCAAGGCTTAAAATGATCAAGGGTAGGATAGATCTTGATATTCGCATTTGTATCGTTTTTGTCTTTTAAACATTCTTGTTGAGCAACTCCAATCTTTCAATTGGGGTGCTTCAATAAATAATCTGCCGTCACAAAACAAAGGGCTTTTACTCCGGTAATCATCCCGTCCTCATCCACAAAAAAATCAGGGGTGTGATGGGGCGCCGCATATCCCGGCGGGGTATCCAATGGTTTCCCTCCAGTGAACCAATACACGGAAGGGACTTTATTGGCAAAAAAACTGAAGTCTTCCGCACCGGTCGTTGCGTCCATCACCTGTAGGTGTCCTGCGCCCGTGGCCGCTTCCAGGGAGGGCACGACTTCACTGGTTAATTCAGGGTTGTTGTAAGTAATCGGATAGCCGACGAC
>JAGQXC010000048.1 GCA_020436785.1 Saprospiraceae bacterium
AGAAAGATAAACTACTGGTCTACACGGTAAGCCGGAATGGTCAAAAAAGAGAATACCGCTCCACCGGCCAGGCTTTCTTCCCGATCAACCGGGTTGTCATTCTGATCGATGAAGGATCAGCTTCAGCGAGTGAGATCCTGGCTGGCGCCGTCCAGGATTGGGACCGGGGCATACTGGTTGGTCGCCGGACATTTGGCAAGGGGCTGGTTCAGAAACAATTTCCTCTGGGAGACGGTTCGGCCCTGTTGCTGACCATAGAGCGGTACTACACGCCCCTTGGACGGCTGATCCAAAAATCTTACAGTGACCGGGAGGCTTATCAGCATGAATTATACGATCGGTCACAACACGGTGAACTCACCGACGCCGCTAATATTCCGGTCCTGGACAGTACCCCTTACCGCACGCCGAAAGGAAAGATATTGCATGCCCGGGGTGGAATCTATCCGGATATCTTTGTACCGGTAGACAGTTTTGTTTTCAATGATACCTACCAGGAAATCGCCTCGGATCTCTATGCCTGGATGTATGAGCTGGCCCGAACCAATCCCGAATTGATCACCATGGAACAACCGGAACAATACCTTAATTGGTTGCATACCCACAATTGGCGCAATGATCTGAGCAAGTACCTGGAAATGAAAAAAAGGTGGTCCTCAGCGATGGATCCATCCGTTGAACGCCTGGTCATTGATCGTATGTTGTATTATTTCAGAGGGCCGGACATGGCCAATACCTACAGCGTGGATCATGATGAGTGTGTCCGTAAGGCCCTGACCGCTCTCGGTAAATGATCATTCCCTTAAAAAAATCAGTTCTCCCCGGTTGGAATAGCGTACCAATACCGAGGGTTCGCCCGCATTCTTACTTGATTTGCTTCGAATAATGTGATCCGCCCCTTCAACGATCTCTGCCGGTATGGCATCGTACGAAACCGGATAGGCCTGGCCGGTCAGGTTGGCGGAGGTGGTGATCAGGGGCCGGTCGAGCTCATGAATGATCTGACGCAGAAAGCGATCCATGGTTATCCGGATGGCTACGGTTCGATCCCTGCCGATGCAATGCGGGGGCAGGTTGGCCGGCCGGTCGTAGATCACAGTCAGAGGTCGTTCATGGTAATGAAGCAAGGTCTCAACCCGGGGATGAATGTGGGGCACATAGCGCTTCAGCAATTCGATGGAGTCCACCAATAAGTTAAAAGGTCGCTGCTGATCCCGTTGTTTCAACCGTGATAACCGAACGTGTGCAGTTGGAGAGTATGCATCGGCCACCAGTGCCCAGGTCGTATCCGAGGGAACCAATAGCAACCCATCCTGCTCCAAAATCGTTATGATATCGTTAAGATGTGTAGAATCGTGCATATTTCGGCTAACTTTCGGTTGTATCATCAACTGATCTTTCAGCGTTCTTCGTTATATCAAGGTATCTTAACGTGCCGGATTCGGCATTTAGTTTGTCATTGCTAAAGATCATGGAGGGTATTTTCAAGAATCTGAATTTTCGCAAATATTTACGGATTGGTTGTGCCGGTCTGGTCATGATCCTTTCCGGGCAGACGCTCCTGGCACGACACATTATCGGTGGTGAAATCACCTACCGCTGTACCGGCGAAAACGGCAGTAACCGCGATTATCAGATCACCATGAACATCTACCGGGATTGCAACGCCGCCAATGCGGCCCCATTTGATGATAACGGCATCTTCGGGATATTCCGTTGGGATAGCCTGAACTATACATTCGTCCGGTCCGAGGTGGTCCGTCG
>JAGQXC010000444.1 GCA_020436785.1 Saprospiraceae bacterium
CGGGATACGCCAATCTCATTAGCCAGATCGCTTTGACTCAACCGGTGCTCCGCACGAAACACATGGATACGATTTTCCAATCTAACATTCATAGGTTGGTTTTACAAATTGGTGGCCTGCTCTCCACCATGAAATAGGATAAAGAAACTGATGCTGAAAATGGCCAGCATAAAAAACATGGTAAGATTCAAATAAAATTCAGCAGGAAAAGTCGAGCTGTTCTTGCTGGTGGTCATGGTGATCGCACAAAGCAGTATAAAAGTAGTGCTCCAGGAAATTCGACAGGCCCGGTTCATGGATTGCATGACATAACTATCCGGGGATGTCAGTAAATAGTAACGCTCCTTGCCAGGAATAAACCTCAATTTCCAATACACTGTTGCGATCATCAATACGATCGAAATAGCAGCAAGCCCTTTGCCGGCAAAAGTCAGGTACCGGTTCACATTGGCACTTGTGAAATAATCTCCGGCTTTTATCGCGAAAACAAGCGAAATTATCAACATCGTAAGGAATAAGAGTCGCCGATGGATATCTACGTGATCGGCACTTGAGCGCTTGTGACTACTCATGCGTTTATCGTTTTTAAATGGATTAAATCATTCATTTCTGACCCATATAGGTATCTATTTGATACCTTTAGGTTTCAATATAGGCAAAATTTTGCCTTTTGTCAACTCAACGACAAAAAAGAATGTGTACGTAAATAGTATTCATCATCCCACAAAAATGGATATCTTCAATAGGTCCATCGCCAGATGAACAACCAGCAACCTTTAATCACCGGAAATTATGATTCCTCCGAAAGCACACTTCAAAAACGCATGGCCCTATCAGCAGGACAAAATGAATCTACCGGTCAATGATCTGGAAGCATCGGTACCATTTTATGAGAACCTGTTAGGATTTCAGGTCTTATCCAGAGATATCAGCCCGGTACACAAGGCAACGCTTGGCAGAGACGGCATCCAAATCGGACTGGCCGAAAACGGAGGTGATCCCAGCCAGGAAGGATGCTTCTTCGAAGTGGACTCTGTGGAAAAGGCATTTCTGGAATTAAATGCCCGGGGATTAAAAAAGGAAAGATCCGAGATGGATAACGAAATACATGGTCAAACAAACTGGAAAGTATTCTATCTGGTCGCTCCGGACGGACTTTGTTATTGTATCGGAGAAAGGCAATGATCATCCATCCAACGCCAAGGATGAAGCTAATTTATCCCTCCCTTTGCCAGAATTATCACCTTAAATGTTGTTTGCTGCGAACTATAAAATTTAAACCTATGATCTCCGGAATTCACACCATTATTTATTCTCAAGACGCTGAGGCAGACAAAGCATTTTTACGCGACCTGTTAAAGCTGCGCTATGTGGATGCCGGACACGGTTGGCTCATTTTCGCACTTCCTCCATCAGAGCTGGCGGTGCATCCATCGGAAACCAGTCAGCATCATGAATTGTATCTCATGACCGATGACATTCATGCATTTATACTCCATATGAAAGAACACAACATAAGATGCGGCAATGTCCGGGAAGAACGATGGGGCCTGGTGACCGCACTGTCCTTACCGGGCGGTGGCAAAATGGGTGTTTATCAACCTAAACATGCCCGACCGGAGCCACTGGGATAAAGTAACGACACCATTCGAACAATCCCGGAAAGACAATGGATAAGGATAAAATTTAATAGGAATAGGAATAATTAAACACAGGATCACCAACCCCGTTGAGCCACCCCAAAATTCACGTTATTTGATGAAGGGTAAAAGCAAATAATCTAAAAGTCAAGGAATGAACGTAAATCGATTAATCAGTATGCACAATGTCGGCATCGTCGTGGAATCCCTGGATGATGCAATCAATTTTTTCTCAGTCCTTGGCCTGAAACTTGAAGGACGAACCATGGTGGAAGGTGCGTGGGCCGGTCAAGTCACCGGACTGGGGAATCAGTCGGTTGAAATTGCCATGATGGTTACACCGGACGGGCACAGCCGGCTGGAACTTTCACGGTTTCTGATTCCCCGGACCATAGCCGATCACCGGTCAGCTCCCGTAAATTCGCTTGGTTATCTCCGGATCATGTTTGCAGTCAAAGAGATTGATGTGGTGGTATCCAAGCTGATGGAACTTGGCGCAGAATTGGTGGGAAAAATTGTACAGTATGAAAACCGCTACCGGCTGTGTTACATTCGCGGCGTCGAGGGGCTTTTGATCGGGTTGGCGGAGGAAATTGGGGATGAATAAATGGTTAAATTGCTTCTCCCCCGAAAGCATATCATGAACACCTGGAATGGATCTGCCTATTCGGTGCA
>JAGQXC010000445.1 GCA_020436785.1 Saprospiraceae bacterium
ACCACCATGGTATGTGGTTGCTTCAGCGCCTCGGATTTATCTCCGGCGATCAGAGGAAAGGTGAAAACATCAAATACATTGGCATCCGTCACGAAGGCATGGTCCGGCTTGAAGCGTTGTTCTCCGATCCGAAAGTATTTCTGTTCCTGGTTTTGAAAGCGGATTAAAGCTTTGATTTCCGGTATTTCTTCCGGCAATTGATTGATGTAGTTAACGGGAATCCTTGCCCAGTGTGTTGTAAAGTTAGACCCTGAAGCCACATAGGTGGGCCGGTAGATGCGATCACGCAAGGCATGAAAATCCTCGAAACGGTATTCTTGGTATAAATAGCTAAAGAGCAACAGAATGGCTCCGAAGGCTAAGCCGTTTCCTCCCAGGGTCAAGGCGTTCAACAGGGCATTGCGTTTGAACTTCCGCCATAAATGCATCATCAACGTATGATTTTGTGAATAAATCGAAGAATTTGACCTCCCGTTGAATGGTTTCCTTACTTGATCCAATGTTCCTGATGGTGCCCGTTCAGGCTACGTTTGTACACGATCGGATCCTGATTAAGCTCAATTTCTTAAATATGTGTAATTATCCAAAAGGCCATGATCTCAAATTGTCCGGATGAAGCTAATCTGATAACAGCCGGAAGGAAGTCCGGTGTATTGAACGGACTAAGAGGGATAACGTTAAAAGCCGCCGGGATTTGCTTCTGCGCTTACCGGATCGCGATCTGTGTTGAGATGGTTTACCGGTACATTTAGAGAGAAATTGCATTGGATGCCCTCAACATTGCTAAATTATTATCTTTGAATGCCTTGTTTGACAAGCATTTTTATGATTTCACCTATTTGACCTATGAAATGGACCACACTTTTGGCATCCTTTATGGCCTTCCTGTGCATAGGCCTGAAGCTTTCCGCCCAAAACGCCATACCGCCCATTGACCTGGATGTGACCAATGAAACACTGCCAGCAGTGCTGAAAAAGATCGAATCATTGGCACCGGTTCACTTCTACTACAAGGAAGGGGATTTACCCAACCAGACCTATTCCAGAACATTGAACGACGTTCAAATTGAGGCCGCGCTTGATGACTTATTGGGAAATACCTTGTTGGGTTACCTGAAATACCGGGATCATTCCTATATCATTATGCCGAAAACGGTGATCAATGAGGTCTACACCATCAACTACTATCAGGCCCTCCAGGAACTGCAACGGAAGTCGGAAAACGACGATTCAAATGTGATGAAACTTCAAGTGGGTGAAGCTTCTTCCATCAATCCTTCCGGGAAAGCAACGGTTTCAGGGATGGTCACTGAGGCCGAAACAGGTGATCCTGTCATCGGTGCGACCATTAAGCTTGACAACCTGGGCACCGGGACAACCACCGAAGCCGATGGTTCATTCTCCATGGAGGCGCCGGTCGGTGAGCACATATTGGTCATCCAGTACATCGGGTACGATGAAGTCCGGGCCAACCTTTCGGTCTATAATTCGGGCTCCCTCGATCTGACCCTGAATAAGTCCGCCATCCAACTGGACGAAGTAACCGTACGCGCCCAGGCTGCGGATGCCAGCGTCGAAGAAGTGCAGGTAGGAATTGCCCGTCTGGATGTCAAAAACATTGAGCGCGTACCCACGGTAATGGGTGAAGCAGATGTGATCAAAAATCTATTGCTGTTTCCCGGTGTGACCTCCGTTGGAGAAGGAACCCTGGGATTTAACGTGCGCGGTGGGGATGTGGACCAAAACCTGATCGTGCAGGATGAAGGGTTTCTTTTCAATTCATCCCATGCCCTCGGATTTTTCTCCACCTTCAACAGCAACCTGATCAGCAGTGTTGAACTTTACAAAGGAAATATGCCGGCAAGTTATGGCGGCCGGATTGCATCTGTGCTGGATGTAACCATGCGTGATGGAAACATGGAACAATTCAAAATGAAAGGGAGCATCGGACCAATTTCCTCCCGGCTAAGTCTGGAGACTCCGATCGTCAAGGACAAAGTATCCATTTTGGGCGGGATCCGCGCTTCGTACGTCAATTGGTTGCTCAAAACCATCAAGCAACCCAACATTCACAATACCTCCACCTTTTTTTACGACGGAAACGTGCGGCTGACGGCAAAATTGGGCAACAGAAATACCCTGATCGCTTCAGCCTATGGCACGCAGGATGAATTTTATTACAACAACGACTTCGGGTTTGATTACGGGACTAAAATGGGTCAGGTCATCCTTAAGTCGATCCTTAGTGACAAGGTCTATACCAAGCTGGCTGTTGTCGCCAGTGATTATTACAGTTCGCAGTTTGATCTGGGTGGCCTGGATGCCGCCGAACTGACCAACCGCATCGCCTACCAGAAGGCGAAGGCACAAGTATCCTATGTTGCCAACCGGCAACTGCAACTGGATGCTGGCCTGGAGGGCATCCTGTACAAAGTAGATCCCAGTACCCGTGCCCCTTATGGCAATGAGTCGGAAATTGTTCCCCAGCAACTGGAATCGGAAAAAGGATTGGAAACCGCTGCCTTTGTGAATGGTGAATGGTCTCTGAGTTCGAACGTGCTGGTCTCCGGAGGACTTCGTTTTGCATATTACAGTTTTCTCGGACCAAAGACCGTGTATGAATACGAGAATCCCGAACACCCAAGTTTGCTCTCGTTGATAGACAGCACCTACTATGACGGTGGCAGCATTGCCAGCTATACCAGTCTCGAACCGAGGCTTTCTTTCCGCTTCAAGATCGACGAAGCCAGTTCGGTCAAAGCCGGGTATAGCCGTACCGGACAGTTCATTAACCAGATCTTCAATACCGACTCTCCAACTCCCAACAGCCAGTGGCAATTAAGCAATACGTACATCAAACCGGTGCGGTCCCACAACGTGTCGGTAGGGTATTTCCACAACTTCAAGAAAAACACCTGGGAAACCTCCCTTGAATTGTATGGCCGGTATGTAGATCAATTGTTTGATTACCGGGATTTTGCCGAACTGAATACCAATCCCCATCTGGAGACTGAAATTCTGAGTGGCGTTGGCCGTTCGTACGGCGCAGAGGTCAGCATTAAAAAGAACCGGGGCGAATGGAACGGGTGGTTGAGTTACACCTATTCCCGGTCCTTACGGATGATTGATGGCATCAACAAAGGCAATTGGTATCCGAGTAATTTTGACAAACCGCATGATGCCACGCTGGTACTTAATTACCAGCCCAACCAACGCAATACGTTCACGTTTAACTTCAATTATGGGACCGGTCGGCCCAATAACGCTCCGATCGGGATCTACAAGCTGCCGGACGGACAGACGGTCCAGGTTTATTCAGAGCGTAACCAGTTTCGGATACCGGATTACCACCGTTTGGACATCTCGTATACCATTGGACAAGGATACCGGAAGGACCGGAAAGTACGCACCAG
>JAGQXC010000446.1 GCA_020436785.1 Saprospiraceae bacterium
CAGCGGAGCAAAGACGGCCTGCTGACGTCGAGCTGGAACAGCAGCCGCGGTGAGACGGTCGTTGACGGCGAGGTGTTGTTCACGGTACGGTTGCGGGCGCATGAGGCCGGCCGGTTGAGCCAGCTGTTGCATCTGAGCGATGTGATTACACGGACCGAATCGTACGTCGGCGGTGAGGTAGAAGGGCTGCACCTGCAATTTGAGCAGGATGGCCGCCAGCTGGATGTGAACAACTTTGCCTTGTACCAGAATAACCCGAACCCGTTCACGACGGAGACGGTGATCGGCTTCATCCTGCCGGAAGCCAGTACGGCGACGCTGAAGATCATGGATGTGACGGGCAAGACGCTAAAACAGATCCAGGGTGACTACGGTAAGGGTTACCACGAGGTCAAACTGAAGAAAAACGAACTGGGTGCAACGGGCGTGTTGTACTACCGGTTGGAAAGTGGCGCAAACGTAGCTACCAAAAAACTGGTGGTTATCGATTAATACAGTAATTGTTTTGAAAATAAAAGAGGCCTGGATGCACGACATCCAGGCCTCTTTTTTTTGACCGATAGGTTAGAGGAATGTGGGATACGGAGATTCGCAGATCTAGTGCATTAGATCTCTTTACTATATTTAAGAATAACATATACAACATTTTACGAATTATTTGCTCCGTTTATCCATAAAATCCTCATAGACATGGAAATAATTGAGAATTCATAGGTAGTTTTACTTCAAATTTCTTTGCCATAAGGGGTGCACCAGGCGTATGCCCAGGCAAATACGGAAAACCAAAACAGACACATTCACCGGCTTAAAAGCATTATATGAAGCGTACGAATTTTACACACATTAGTCTTGTATTACTCATTATTACCATCGTTAGTACCTCATACTCCTACGCCACCCAAAAGTTGATGGCTGGTGCTTGTGAAGTGGTTACCGTGGTAGTGGATGCCGGAGATACGATCCGGAGGAATGTTGGTCAGTTGGACTGTGCCGAGGAGTTTACCACCGATCAGACCACGATACCCCAGTTCGATCCTTCGTTGTTTTGTAAGTCCGTGACCCACCTGGTTCCGGGGAATGCCTCCATGTCGGTGATGATCAGCTTGCTGCCGGAATACATACTGGACGGAGGTGTCCATGTGATCAGCCGGGTATTGGTGCTGAATGGTCACGTGGATGAAAGTCTGACCCCATCGGTTTGCGACTCACGATCAGCGAACATCCCGTCCGGTTCTGGACAGGTCGATACCTTGTTTGACAATTATCGCGACGGCTCCTCTTACGCCGTAACCGGGCCGTTGACCTTTTCCAGTACCACGGATGATGGAGAGTTGACAGTGATTTATTACCTCGTTTCCGCTTCGGATGGACGGATTCGTTTCCGTGCCGGATTGAATACCCGTCCCAGCCCTCCGGATGGGACCTGCAATTTGAGTTGTCACGATCAGGTTAATATCTCGATGAACGGCACCTGTGACCGTCAGGTGACGCCGGCGGATGTACTGTCCGACATTGACCAGGATTGCGTTAACCTGATCACCATGCTGGCGTATCCTTACAATCATTACAATGATCTTTATCCCAACCGCGACATCGTTGATGCCGGATTGATTGGCCAAAAGATGATCTATAAAGTGATCGACCCGAATACCGGCAATATGTGCTGGGGCTACATCAAGGTTGAGGACAAATATCCGCCGCAGATTGATTGCCGTAACATCACCGTCAGTTGCCTGGTTGCCGAGCAAGCCGCTAACAGCGTGACCACCACGGAAAACTGCACCCTGTACGGAGGGCCTCTGGTTGAAGTGCTTAGTAAAAAATACGTCAGCTACGACTGTGAAGAAAATCGTGAGTTGA
>JAGQXC010000447.1 GCA_020436785.1 Saprospiraceae bacterium
CAGCGGAGCAAAGACGGCCTGCTGACGTCGAGCTGGAACAGCAGCCGCGGTGAGACGGTCGTTGACGGCGAGGTGTTGTTCACGGTGCGGTTGCGGGCGCATGAGGCCGGCCGGTTGAGCCAGCTGTTGCATCTGAGCGATGTGATTACACGGACCGAATCGTACGTCGGCGGTGAGGTAGAAGGCTTGCACCTGCAATTTGAGCAGGATGGCCGCCAGCTGGATGTGAACAACTTTGCCTTGTACCAGAACAACCCGAACCCGTTCACGACAGAGACGGTGATCGGCTTCATCCTGCCGGAAGCCAACACGGCGACGCTGAAGATCATGGATGTGACGGGCAAGACGCTGAAGCAGATCCAGGGAGACTACGGTAAGGGTTACCATGAGGTCAAACTGAAGAAAAACGAACTGGGAGCAACGGGCGTGTTGTACTACCGGTTGGAGAGTGGCGCAAACGTAGCTACCAAAAAACTGGTGGTTATCGATTAATACAGTAATTGTTTTGAAAATAAAAGGGGCCTGAATGCACGACATCCAGGCCCCTTTTGATTTTTATCGCAGGATTAGGCCATAAGAACCGGCTTGGAAGAGACCTCAAAACCCCTCACATTAATATTTAACAAAATAGGATGATATTTTTTAATGTGTAAGCCTCTTTATTGAGGAATATTATAAATTCTACTTTATCTTAAGGTATAATATACCCAATTTATATACCTGGTCTGGCAGTTCTATAAGTTAACTTTGAATAAGGCCGCTTGGATCCTCATGGATCGGAGGGGTTGATTTTATTAGGCACAAACCGAAACACACGATCTCTTAGACGTAAAACCAAACTCATGAAGCAGACGAATTTTACACCATTCAGGATGGTTTTCCTGGCATTGGCCTTACTCCTTGGGACCGCCGTTCAGGCGACCGAAAAAGAAATGGCAGGGACCTGTGAAGAAACCACCATATCTGTGAATGCCGGAGATACCATTTACCGGGATGTTCATTTCAACGACTGCTCGGAATTTCCTTCCAGTCAAATTGATGTGATCTCAGGTTTCGACCCGAATGTCTACTGTAAATCCATCACCCACCTGACCCCGGGTAACGTTTCGATGGGAGTGATGATCAATCTCCTTTCGGACTATGTGATCGATGGTGGCGTAAATGTCGTCAGCCGGATTTTGGTACTCAATGGACATGTGGATGAGACGCTGACGCCCTCGGCTTGCGAATCCCTGGTCTCGCCCATACCATCGGGTTCTCCACTGGTGGATACCTTGTTTGACAGCAACCGCGACGGGGCTTCTTTTGCGGCGACCACCAACCGCACCTTTACCAGCACCTCGGATGACGGCGAATTAACCGTCGTGTATTATGTGGTTTCAGCCTCGGATGGCAGGATTCCTTTCCGTGCTTCGCTGATCACCCGTCCCAGTCCTCCGGATGGCATCTGTAACTTGAGTTGCCAGGATCAGGTAACCATTTCGATGAACGGAACTTGTGATCGTCAGGTGACCCCGGCGGACGTATTGGCCGACATCGACCCGGACTGCGTCAACCTGATCACCATGCTGGCCTATCCCTATGACCATTACAACGACCTCTATCCGAATCGTGATGTGGTCGATGCCAGCCTGATCGGTCAAAAGATGATCTATAAAGTCATCGACCTTTCCACCAACAATACCTGTTGGGGCTACATCAGGGTCGAAGATAAATATCCGCCGCAGATTGATTGCCGTAACATCACCGTGAGTTGTCTGGTTGCCGAGCAAGCCGCTAACAGCGTGACCACCACGGAAAACTGCACCCTGTACGGAGGGCCTCTGGTTGAAGTGCTTAGTAAAAAATACGTCAGCTACGACTGTGAAGAAAATCGTGAGTTGA
>JAGQXC010000448.1 GCA_020436785.1 Saprospiraceae bacterium
ACCGATAAGGAAAAACAATGTCCACCTTCGCGGGAAATCATTTTCTGACCAGAAAGCTTATTAGGAAGGATACCAATAATCAGTACAAAGAACAGACACCTCATTTAGATTTGTTTTTTCTGCCAGGTCAGCGAAAAAGATTGCAAACCAAGATAATGATTCTCCGGTTAATGGAAGGAAAGGCCAGAACCAGTCTGACCTTTGTGCTGGCGGCGATCGGGCGTCCGGGGTAAAAACCTCTGACCACAGCGGTTACTTGCAGGGAGAAAAAGCGGAAATACGTAACTTTATTTCCATGTTAAGGACCATACTTGAATTTTTCAATTTGGAACCGGTGCGTAACCGGATGAAAAGGGATGCTGAAAATCTCCGCAAAGAACTTACTCCCTGGATCGGGGAACTGGTGGAATGGGATGATGAGGAGCGGGCCCTCGTGTCTTACAACATCAGTGAGCAACATCCGAAGCGGTGGGCAGACAAAGCAAAAGTGGTTCGTTGCAAGGTCACGACCATTTATCATGAGCCTTTATTATTGTTTGCCAGGAGGCGTTACAACCGGCAGAAAGCGCTGGTGTTGGTGAGGAATAGCCGGGATGAATACCTCTACCAGATTCGGGGTGAAGCGATTGAAGTCGTATATAATGGCAGTCTATCAGCCGTTATCGAAAAGGATTCCTTGTATTCACTGCGGCCGAGACGCCTATTGGCTGCCAAGCAAACACCGCATCCGCCTTATCCATCCATCCTGGTGGGTAAGGAAGAGATCGCCCAGCTGATTCCTCCTTCCGACACCTCCAGTGGTTACGTCTCCCGGGCATTCAGTTTTATCAAGGATCCGGAGGGGGATGCGGAAATACTGTTCCTGACCCTTGCGTATTGGGATATGTCCCAAAGGATACTGCCTTCCGATTAACCGGACCACCCAAAAAATAAAAGCCGGAGATTTCCCTCCGGCTTTTCTCGTTTAACGATTTAACTTATCAATTTTCCCACCAAAGTTTGGTATCCATTTCATCAGGCCCCTGTTGAGTTACGGCCTGTCCGACATTGGTTCCGTTGGTGTTGTAAGCTGCGTTTCCATAACGCATGCGGGTCGGATATTTGCCATTGATGTCCCCCGAGGCATACAGATCGAAATCCGAGACTCCATCGGCAAGAACTTTTGGATATCCCATATCCCGCACAACTGCCCAGGCTTCAAATCCGTCCGTATAATCGGCAATCCATCGCTGGGTCGCAATCTTTTCGATCATCTCATCCTGAGTGCCGGTCAACTGGGCCAGAGGAGCGCTGGCGAGGTAGGCATCGATGGCGCCATCGTCCACATTCCACATCATCATGGACTGACGAATACCTTCCTGGAACATGGCGACTGCATCTTCAGAACTTAATCCGCGAACGGCTGCTTCGGCACGGAGGAAATAGGCTTCAGCGGTTGTGAAAACGATTTCCGGGGCCATCGGGCCGGAATTTTTCGCCCGGATAACGTATTCATTTGGTTTCGCCCAGAATTCGTAGGCGGAATAAGGATAGGCGCCGCTGGACATGCGGGAAGGTTGGCCTACATAATAGGCATTTTCCGGCATGGTGACCGTCACCGTATTGTCGGTCGTCTCCGTGGTATACGGTACCCCGGCGGCATCCAGTTCACCCAGAACAAAATCTACCCGCTTTTGGAAGAACGCCGCTTCATCACCATCGGGCTTGGTGAAGGTAACCGTACCACCCGGAGAAGGTTCCGCGTATTTTTCCAGACGGGGATCGTTGTTATTCCGTAACGCATCGATCAGGGTTTTACCCATTTTCCAGTCGGATCCACGTCCGAAATTATAATAGACGTCTCCATAACAGGCGCTTGACCATTGGGAGATGGTGATGTCCTTATCCAGTAATGCATTATCTGCAGCGGTCTCCATCAAAGGAGCACTCAGCGCTTCGGAGATCGCGGCGCCTGCAAAGTCGGCACCGGAAGCACCGTAGGCCCGCAAAGCCATCCGCAGTTTTAGGGTGTTGGCGAGTTTTTTCCATTTCTGCAGATCTCCGCCGAAATACAAATCGTTACTACCCAGGTCCTGAACGTTTGCCCCGGTACGGGTCTCATCGCCTATGGTACTCATGGCGTCATTCAGTTCTTGAATGATGCCGGCATAGATGGTCGCCTGACTATCGTATTTAGGGGTGATGATTTCCGGATTTCCTGCTTCCGTATAGGGAATCATGCCGAATACATCGGTAAACATCTGGAAATACAATCCCCGCATGATGGTAGCGACCGCATGCATGTAGGTGTTTTCAAATTCTCCACCCGGACCAACCAATTTCATAAAGTTGTCCAGTCCGCCGATGTAACCTTCCAGCCAATCCCAGGTCGCATCGGTATAAGCCGAATTATAGGTATAACCCAGGCTACCATCCCACCAGCATCCGTTGAAACCAAAGGTAAACTGTCCGGCAAAACGGTCGGCATGAATCAATTGTGCCCGCCAATAAGGATAACGATCCGGTCCATATAAACGGACCTGTATCGGGGTGAAGAAAAATTTGGCGCTGACCTCAGAATTGGTAAAGGCGTCAGGCCTCGTATTTATGGAGTCAAAGTCCTTGGTACATCCCGCAGCCAGAGTAAGCGCCAGGAATAGAAAGACTTTTTTGAAATTATTTTTCATGATCAAGTTGTTTTTGTTTGAATGAAATCGAATCCTTCTGTTGCTCATTAGAATTTCAGATTGATGTTAAAACCTAATGTCCGGATGGTTGGCAGGTTATTGCTTAAAATACCCATACCATTGTTACCAGTGCCCAGTAGCGCTTCCGGATCGACATCCGGAATGCTCTTCTTGAGGAAGAACAAATTCCGTCCGATGAAGGAAATCGAAGCACCGCGTACAAAAGATCCATTCAATACGTGACCCGGGAGATTGTATCCGATGGCCACTTCACGCAACCGGATGTTGTCCTGATCGTAAACATAATTGGAAGCAATACCGGAGTAAGCGCCCCAATACCTTTGCGCGGTGATCTTGTTCGTATTTGGAACGTAAGTTCCGTCGTCCTGTTCAATGACACCATCGACGACAACTCCGTCTTCACGGTACTGCAACGAATTGGTACTTACACCAGCTCCGTCCAGAGAGGCATTGGTCGAGGAATAGATCTGACCACCAATCCTTGCATCGATCAGGAAGCGTAATGAAATGTCCTTGTAAGTAAGCGTATTGGTCAGACCACCGGTCCACTTGGGCTGTGAATTACCAAGTAATACCCGTTCACTGGAGGCCAGAGGCAAACCCTCCGCATTGACGACAATCTGCCCTTCGTCATTGGTTTTCCAGGTGGTTCCCAGGATATCTCCATAGCCACCGCCGACCGTGGCCTGAATCGAGACATTACCGGAATTGGTCGTATTCAGCGTATAGCTATCAAGGTCTTCCAGCAATTCATCCAGTGTGTTCTTATTCCTGGAATAATTAGCAGTGATTTCC
The DNA here is from genome assembly GCA_020436785.1 of Saprospiraceae bacterium. Lineage (GTDB taxonomy): Bacteria > Bacteroidota > Bacteroidia > Chitinophagales > Saprospiraceae > JAGQXC01. The sequence continues at coordinate 3,483 of JAGQXC010000448.1, forward strand.
CAACTAAAATTATTGGATACTACCGGAGTACCTCCGATCAGGAATTCGATCCCTTTGTTGGTTACCTGACCCACATTCTCCCTGAAGTAGCTGTATCCGGTGGAAGCAGGTACCGGTACATCGAAGATAAGATCGGTGGACTGGATGTTGTACCAGGACAAATCAAGAAATGCCCGGTTATTGAATGCTTTTGCCTCGATTCCAAATTCCAGGGATTTAATGGACTCGGGCTTCAAATCGTCCGAAAATTTCACATTTGGACGGGACAGGGTCGTGCGACCGAGGTAGCCGTCCTGAGCCACATTGTAATAGTTAAAGATCTGATAGGGTCCGGTATCATTACCCACCTCGGCCCAGTTGCCTCGTACTTTCAGAAAATCAAAATAACGGCTGTTTGGATCAATAAACCTGGTCAACACAAACGATAATCCCGCTGACGGGTAGAAATAAGAACGGTTGGCAGCCGGTAGCGTGGATGACCAGTCATTTCTTCCGGTCAGGTCCAGATAGATGAATCCATCGTAGGATAAGGAAGCGGCCCCGTACACCGAATTGACCACCTTCTCCGCCAATGGGCTATAGGAAGGGATGTTTTGGCCGGCATTGCTAAGAAATGCCCGGGTTGGAATTTTGAAGTTCTCGGCGAATACGCTTTGAGATTCTCCGGTCCGGTAGGAGTGATTACCGCCCAGATTCAAAGAAAGGTTAAGTTTATCGCCGAAATCATTATTAACCATCAGCAGGAAGTCGGCATTGGTCTCGGTATTCCGGTCGGTGCCGAAATTGAGCCGTCCGGTCGGATAGAAATGGTGGCCGACATTGTTGACGCTTTCAAATTTTCCCGTAGCGACATCTGTCCCTAAGCGCACAAAGGCGGAAAGCCAGGAGTTGATCTCATAATTCAGCTTCCCAAAGCTGAGCAGGCGTTCGCGCCGGTTGTAGTTGCGGTCGTGTTCCAGGATCCAGTAGGGGTTGGCTCCGAGACTGGAATACGAAATGGAATTAAGCGATTCCGAAGGATTCTGATAGACCATCAGATCGCTAAGCCGAACGTTTCTTGGCATGTAGTAGACATAAGCAAGGACCCCTTCCGATCCCTGTGAAACCCGGTTGTTGATGTCTTGCAGGAAATACGTGGCTTTGGCGTCCAGCGTCAGCTTATTGGTCAGATTCCATTGCGAACGCAGATTGAAGTTATGGCTTTTCAGGTCCGAATTAGGCAGCATGGACTGGGTGGTATTGTTGGTATATGAAAACCTTGATGTGAAGGTATTGCTCCCCCCTTCCAGTGAGATCGAATTGATCAATTTCGGAGCGGTACGGAAGAAATCCGCAACGTTATTGGGCTGGGCGGAATACGCTCGATTTTCTCCGGTATAGTAAAGTTGAGAAGACCCGTCCATTTTAGGTCCCCAAGACCCGGAAGCTTGTTTTAGTTCCGTTACATTGGCAGGAATATTACCCTGGGTGCCCTGTCCATATTCATTTTGAAACTCCGGAAGGAACATCGGGCTGTCGAAGGTAATGTTGGAATTGATGCTCACACCGATACCCGGCCGTTGGATGCCTTTTTTAGTGGTGATCAGTAAGACCCCGTTACCGGCGCGTGAACCATACAACGCGGCCGCATTAGGCCCTTTCAGCACCGAGATGGACTCGATATCGTCGGGATTAATATCGGTAATGCCTCCACCGGTCACGGTACTATTGTAGACACTTCCGCCGCTGTTAGACCCTGAGTTGTCGATCGGAATCCCATCGACGACAACCAGCGGCTGGTTATTTCCCGTGATGGAATTATTGCCCCGGATGACGACCCGCGATCCCCCGCCCGGTCCTCCGGTTCCTTGTGAAATGACAACACCGGCTACCTTTCCCACCAGGGAATTGACCGGGTTGTGATCTTTTATGGTCGATATCTCCTCACCACCCACGTTGGTGATGGCATAACTAAGTGCTTTTTTCTCCCGGGATACCCCGATGGCCGTGACGACGACTTCATCCAGAGAGGTGACGCCGACCATCATGGTGATATCCAGATTGGTCTGCCCATTGAATGGGACTTCCTGGGATTGAAAGCCGGTATAGGAGTACACCAGAATTGCCTGAGGATTGTTGACGGTCAATTGGTAACTGCCATCGACATCGGAAATGGTACCATTGGAGGTTCCCTTTTCCAAAATTGTCACCCCCACCAACGGTTCTCCGGAATCACCATCACGGATGATTCCTTGCACCGTTTGCGCACCCAATATGGTGCAAAGGCAAGCTAAGAGTACGGTAAAATATAGCTTCTTCATGATACAATTGTTTGGTTGATAAATGTTTATATAGACTCAGGAGTCTCCTGAGTTCGAAGCCTAAATTTTATCCGCTGAGAGTTTCATGATATTGCAGAAGATCCGTTGGGAACGGTGTTCAACGTGTTCAAATCGCAACCTGCAACGATCTTAAAAATGTATAAACCGCAGTCAATACATATGCAAAGATAACGATAATGGCCACGAATACGATGCTTTGATTTATAAAAATTATAAAAGTATTTGCAATTTTTATAAAGTCAAGTTATTGATTTTCAGCCTGATATGACCGAAAATCATATTAAAAAAAATATGAAATATCAGAACAGATCGTGCATTTATCCTATCAATTACCTCGAATATTCAGGATTTATGACGCATTTTCCTGCAGATATAATTGCGGTTTAATTGCTAGCTTTATCCTTTCTGACCATTTATTCAGAGAAACAAATTCAGGTAGTTATGTCCAGTATGAAATTGATTGTGATGCCCTTAATTTTAATGGCCGGTCTTCTGTCCGCCCAGGAGGAGTCCGACTGGCAGGTCTTATTCAACGGGAAGGACCTGACCGGGTGGATTCCAAAATTTGCCGGCTCCGACCTGGGAGTCAATTATCACCATACCTTTCGGGTTGAAGATGGATTACTAACCGTATCCTACGATGAATGGACCGATTTTCACGATGAGTTTGGGCACCTGTTTTACAATCAATCCTTTTCCTATTACATCCTGGAGCTGGAATACCGCTTTCGTGGCAACCAGGTGCCGGGCGGACCGGGGTGGGCCTTTCGAAATAACGGAACCATGCTTCATTGCCAGGATCCGAAGACCATGACAAAAAATCAGGATTTTCCCATTTCCCTGGAGGGTCAGCTGCTTGGGGGAGATGGCGTCCATGACCGGCCGACCCAGAATGTCTGTACACCGGGGACCAACATTTATTTTACAGATGATCTGATCAAACGACATTGTACCAACTCTACCTCCGATACGTATCACGGTGATCAGTGGGTCAAAGCTTCTTACATTGTACTGGGTGATTCCCTCATTGAGCATCAGGTCAACGGAGTGACGGTAATGAGTTATCATCATCCAACCATCGATGGCTCCGGCATCGATCCGGCTTTGTCATCACTTTTTCACGATGGAATGCCGGTAGATCATGGCTACATTTCCTTGCAGGCAGAAAGCCACCCGACTCAATTTCGTAATATCCGGATCCTGGACCTGACCGGATGCAAGGATCCTTCAGCTAAAAATTACAAGTCGTACGCGGTTAAATCAGATCCATCCAGCTGCCGGTATTAAATGGCGAAAAAGCAAGGCGATGACCGGATGCAAGAGCCCTTTACCTGCAAAATCACGTTTTATTGGCTACAGGGAAAAGGATTTAACATCCTATTATATCCGGCTTCACGGATGGTAGAGCGCAATTGCATTTCTTTTTTTCGAGGAAAAAATTTAATGCCTGAAAAATAGAAAGAAAATACCCGTGAATTGGGATGGCATTTCCAAAATCAACTGCAATTTCGTTATTATTCATTGCTTACTTTATCCACCCGAATGCTTTCAAAGGTTCAATCCACAGGGTGCCGATACAAGCCAGTAAGAAAGGCGCTGTCAAATCGTCCCAGCTAACCCGGGCAAACCCGAATACCGATCGGACCTCCGGTTGCAAGAGGGTGATCAACCACAAAGTCAATGAAATGAGTAAAATCAACGGTATCAATCGATTGTGCGATCTGATGGTCTTCCAAATCGGCAATTGGAAGGAACGGTTGACCAGCGTCAAAAAAACATTTGACAGGACCAGTGTTGAAAAAATAACCGTTCGCTGTACCCCGGCCTCAACTCCGTTTGAATGGGACCACCAGCCGGCTGCCAGGCAAGCCAGTGTGATCATTAATCCTTGAATAATGGTAATGGAAAGTAGTTTGCCCTCCAGTAAATTGGCTTGCTGCCGATGCAAGGAAGGCTTTTGCAGTTCACTTTTACGGGTAGGCTCATTTTCGTAGATGATGGAACAGGTCGGCCCCATGATGAGTTCAAGAAAGATGACGTGGACCGGGGTGAAAACGGTTTCAGGCAGAAATGGCAAGAGGATATTAAGGACCACCAGGAGGATGATCGGAATGTGGATGGAAATAATGTAACGTATGGCTTTTTTCAGGTTGGCATGAATGCGCCGGCCCAGGTAGATCGCATCGACCATATTTCCCAAATTGTCATCGGCAAGGATTAAGCCCGCAGCCGCCTTGGCCACTTCCGTACCGCGCCGGCCCATCGCGATGCCGATGTGGGCTGCTTTTAGTGCCGGGGCATCATTGACTCCGTCACCGGTCATGGCTACGACTTCTCCATTCTCGATCAACGATTGTACGATCCGCAATTTGGCTTCGGGATAAATGCGGGCAAATAAATCGGTATTTTTCACCTGCTGTGCCAATTGGACAGCATTTAGGGCATGCATTTGGTCACCGGTCAAGGATGGAAGGGCCCGAATGCCAACCTGATCGGCAACCGCCTGGGCTGTTTCCAGATAGTCGCCGGTGATCATCTTAACACGTACACCGGCATCGATGAAGGATTGGATAACTTCTTTGATATGAGCTTCCGGCGGATCCAGAAAGGCGATCAAACCAAGAAACTGAAATTCCATTTCCTCCGGCCGCTCCGGTAATTTAGATTGTTCCCACGTCCCCTTGGAAACCCCAAGCACCCGGTAGCCGCTGGAAGCCAGCTGACGGCTCATGGCATGGGCTTGTCTGCTGATCTCCTCGCCGGCATTGGCCAACCGCAGCACGGATTCCAAGCCACCCTTGCAGGCTGTAATGGTCCTGTGATCGGATAGAGCAAAGATGTGCGTCATGACGGGAGGTTTTCCGGATAAGGGAAAATCCTTTAGCATGGTAGCCAATTTGCGACGATCCTCTCCGGCTAATTTTTCATATTCCTGGTGTATTGATACCTCCATCGGATCAAACGGTGCCAGTTCACTGGACCACATGGCGTATTCGAGCACTTCATTCAAAGCAGGGTGGTTGAAATAATCGGTGGTTATTCCTCCATTTACTTCCCAGGTCATGGCGACCTGCATTAAATTTTTGGTGAGCGTTCCGGTTTTATCGACGCAAATCACGGTGGCTGCTCCCAGGGTCTCCACCGATTGCGGTTGCCGTGCAATAACCTTCAATCTTAACAGGCGGTAGGCACCGAGAGCGAGAAAGGTGGTCATGGCCACGGGTATTTCTTCCGGAATAACACTCATCGCCATGGTGAGCCCCTGCAACAATCCTTCAATAATACTTCCAGTCGCCCAGGAATGATAAATCCACACGGTCAAAAATGCTCCGGATCCGGCAACGATCATCAAGCGGACAAATCGCCTGACCTGGGATTGGAGCGGAGTATCCGTCACTTTGACCTGGCTTAGGGAATGTTGAATGGTAGCCAGTTTGGTTTGGACGCCAACCTTGGCCACTTCCGCATAACCGTATCCGCGAACGACCAACGTACCCTGGAACAGGAGATCACCCGGTTGTTTGATAACCTCAGCCGATTCTCCGGTAAGGATGGCTTCCTGTACGGCGAGATCGTATTCCGTGCGTAAAACCATGTCTGCCGGAATGACATCCCCTTCTTCGACGATGCCGGTATCCGCAACCACCAGCTCCTCAGCAGGCAGGACGACCAATTGACCATCGCGGATGACCTTGGCCCTGGTCATGGTCATTTTTTGCAAAGCCTTGACGGCATTCTGACTCCGGTATTCCTGTATCAATGAAATGCCGGCCACGAATACGATGGCTCCCAGCATGGTGAATGCCTCCGTCCATTCCGACAGAATGAAATACATCGAACAAGCCACCAACAACAACAGGATCATTGGTTCTTTCAGAATATCCAGGAAGAGATGCCATGCCTTGTGCTCGGCAACCTCCTGACGATTGGCTCCATGCAGCCGGCGTTGTTCTTTGACTGAACTTTGGCTAAGACCCGGAAACTCCGGTAATATGGGTGCATTTACATGATCCATGAATTTAGAACCACTTTTTCTTCTTGAACAGGTAAAGCAATAAAATGGCCATACCAATCATCACCATCCAAACCAAGGCATATCCGAATCGCCATTTAAGTTCTGGCATATGCTCAAAATTCATCCCGTAAACTCCCACCAGGAAGGTGAGCGGTATAAATATGGTCGAAATTATGGTAAGGACCTGCATGATTTTATTCATGGCCAGGTTCAATTCCGAATGATATAAATCACGCAATCCATTCATAATGTCTCTCAGGGTCTCTTGCCGGTCAATCACTTGCACGGTATGGTCGTAGAGGTCACGCATATAAGGCAAAACCGCCTCACTAAATGTGAGGTCTTCCAGTTTCATGGTCTTTAGCAACGCATCCCTCCACGGGATAACCGCTTTACTCATCCGAACCAGAATGCGGCGGTTGGAATGCAGGCGTTCTTTGATGTCTTCCGTTCGATTGTCCAGAATATCCTGTTCAATGGCAAAGACACGGGACTCCAACTTGTCCAGTGCTTCAAAATAATCATCCACAATGACATCGATAAGGGAATAAGCGAGGTAATCGGTCGCCTTGCCCCGGATAATACCCCGGCCTTCCATCAGCCTTAATTTAACGGGTTCGAAGACATCCTCTTTCTTTTCCTGAAAACTGATGAGGTAATGCGGAGTGATGAACATGGAGATTTGTTCATTCTTCAGCGCTTCATGTTTATTGAAATAAAGGGCCTGCAAAACAAGGAAGGCACCTTTCTCCAGCGGCTCATATTTGGGACGTTGCCGAACATCCGCAATGTCCTCAAGGATCAACGGATGAATGTCACCTTCCTTGCCGATCCGGTGAAGTAAATCAATGTCATGCAATCCACGAATATCCACCCAGGTTACGCAATCCTGCCTTTTTAGTAAATCATCAAGATCGGTTAACTGGACCTCTTTGACGGCTTCGATATGACTTTCATTGTAGAGGTAGACATCAATGATGGTCTTTTCAATTTTCTGTTCACCGGTGTAGACGACGGTTCCCGGTGGAAGGCCCTTCTTTGATGTTTTCATATTATTATTTTTCGACTGAAAAATAGGCAAAATATATCGTCCTTCGGCGGACAACGCTATAGGATGTACTCTCAGACGGATGCCTTAAGGGCGCCGGGGAGCCAGATGTCCTTCAAGCGCTTTTTACTATCTTTTCAGCGTAAATCTCCTTTTGATATGGGAAAGCATTTTTCCCTTTTGCTTGGTGTGGTGTGTTCGATAGCCATTTCAAGGGCATCAGAAGTCCCTTTATTGCGTCACTTTACCAAGGAGGATTATCAAGCCCAACATCAAAATTGGTCGGTGACATCCGCTCCGGACGGCAGAATATATGCGGGTAACAATGCAGGACTCCTGGCTTTTGACGGATGTCGCTGGCAGCTCTATGAACTACCCAATAAACAAACGGTTCGCACGGTAATTTGTACGGCATCCGGCCGTCTGTTTACCGGAGGCTTTGCTTCTTTTGGGTACTGGCAATACAACCAATCGGGTGAATTACAGTACCATGCCCTGGACTCACTGATCCGCCATCCTTTGTTCGACAAAGAGGAGATCTGGAAAATTCTGGAAGTAGGGGACAGCATCTTCTTTCAATCGTTTTCTTCGTTGTACGTATTTCATGCCGGCAAAGTTGAGCTTGTTCCGACGCCAGGAAACATCATGTACCTGCAACGGGTGGGCAAACAATTGATCCTGCCGGTACTGAATCAGGGTTTGTTCCGGTGGGAGCGGGGGGAATTCCGAATGGTGCCGGGATCGGACCTGTTTGCCCGGAAGCGCATCGCTTTCATAATTGCCTGGCAAAATGGCTGGCTGATCGGGACCAGTCAATCCGGCTTATATTTCTATAAACATGGTGTCTTTGCGCCACTACACCAAGCGATCAATGAGCAATTTCGACAACACCAGATTAATTCTGGGCAACCTTTGCAGGATGGTTCGCTTGCCATTGGCACCATAAGCCATGGTGTCTATGTCTTAAATGCCGATCTGTCGGTTAAGTACAACATCCATCAGGAGAATGGCTTGCAGAATAATACCGTTCTCGGAATGCACGAAGATCATTACCGGGATCTGTGGGTGGCCATGGATAAAGGTTTGGATCTGATCGCAGTGAACAGTTCGTTACTCTACTATCAGGATAAACAAGGAGACCTGGGTTCGGTCTATGCATCCGCCGTCTTCAACCATGATTTGTATCTGGGGACCAATCATGGATTGTTTTACTGTCCGTGGCCCAATCCGGAGGACCGGCCATTCCGGATGATCGATGGTTCTCAAGGCCAGGTTTGGGACATCCAAGCAATGAACGACCAACTATTGATTGGTCATAACGATGGGACATTCCGGGTTAAGGATCATCAGTGGACTCCGGTCTCCAGCATAGCAGGAGGGTGGCAACTTATTCCCGTGCCCGGACATCCGGAATGGCTGTTGCAGGCAACCTATACCGGATTGGTTATTTATACCTGGCAGCCGGAAGGTTGGGTGTTTAGTCACCGGATTACCGGATTTCCAGATCCGGTAAAACGTATTGTTTTTGATCATCAAGCAAGGTTGTGGGGAATTGGTCCCAACAAGGGCTTATACCGTTTTTGGATTGATGAGGACTGGCAGCAGGTCACGCAAATCAAAACCTACTCGGATTCCGATGGATTGCACTCTTCTTTTCATCTGCGGCTGGAGTTGCGTGATGGTGAGTTGGAAGTCGGTACCGATACGGGTTGGCTGGTATGGTCTGAATCAGAGCAACGATTGGTGTCCCGACCGGAGGACGTTTCTGGCTATCTTCCCGGACGCCAGGGAGATTACTTTTTAACCTATGCCGATCATGTGGCTTATTACCGGAATGGGGAGTTGATACAGCGATTTCCGGTTCATTTGATCCCCGGGTATGAGCGGATTATTCCGGTTTCCTCCACCGGTTATTTATTCTGCCTGGAAGACGGGTATGCATTGCTCAACCAATCCTACGGAGAACAGCCACCACCTCAAACCCTGGATCCGGTCCTTTCCATGTTTTCCGCTCTGGATGACGGATCTCAGCGATTGATCCGGGGGCAAGATGTCATGACTTTTCGCAGCAATCATAACAATCTCCAGATTCTTTTTTATCAGCCTTATTTCCGGAGAGGTCCCCAATTCCGTTTTCGTTATGGCGACGTTTCGTCTGAACTGAACTGGGGAGATTGGAGTTCAGAACCCTCCGCACTGATGACCAACCTGCAGCCCGGGACCTATCGTTTTGAACTGATGAGTAATCTTTCACCGACGATCGCTTCGGTCGAATTTTCAATTGCGAAACCTTGGTATCAGAGAGGATGGGCGTTGGTTCTATTTTTGATGATACTTACTGGTATTCTGTACGGATTGCAACGCTACCATGCATTTCGTCTGGAGATCCAGCGCAGGAAACTGGAACTGGAGAAAACACGGAAATTACAGCAACAGGAAATTCGGGCGCGGAACGAGCAATTGCAACAAGCCATTATCAATAAGAGCAAAGAACTGGCTAATACCACGGTTAACCTGATTCGTAAGAATGAAATCCTCACCCAGTTAAAAGACGAGATCCAGATCATGCAGCGTGAACCTATGCAGAACCTGGCCCGGCATGAGCAACAGTTGATCCACTTAATTGATCATCATTTAAGCAATGAAAAGGATTGGGAATTGTTTGAGTCCAACTTCAACCAGGTCCATGAGGCATTCCTGAAAAAACTCTATGAGGAACATCCCCAACTGACACCAGGGGAATTGCGCCTGGCTGCCTACCTCAAGATGAACCTTTCCACGAAAGAGATCGCCCCTCTTTTAAATATTAGTGTGCGTGGTGTTGAAAATAAGAGGTACCGGTTACGGCAAAAACTGGGCCTGCGGTCTGACGATAATCTGACCGAATACCTCTGGAAATTCTAAATAACCAGTCAGCTTGCCAATGGGGATGATGAGGTGGTAAATTAACGGATCAGATCCCTGTTTTTTATATATGTAATTAAAATGAATGTATTAAATTGGGATAAATACATTAGTTAGCTTTTATTTTAAGCGTTCAATGCCCATGGTTTAGACAGCAATATTCAGAAGTAATTTTGTGAATGGCGTAGTCATAGTGAGGTGATGGAATTGGAATTACTGTCATGAACAATTATTTTTAGTCAGTTGTTTCGCGGATAAGAGCTAGAATTATGGTAGGAAATCTACCCGGGATTATTAAAACTTCAACTGGTAACTATCCGGCAATATTTGCCGGATGGATGTTCATACTCTGTTTCATGCTACCGCATGCACTTACTGCTCAAATCCAATTATCGGCTTCCGGTTACGACAGCCACATTGAGTTGAAGTGGAAGGATTTGACCGGAAACAGCTTTCAATATTACCGGATATTTCGCCAGATAAACGACGGAGAATTTGCAGCCCTTGAGACCGTTTTCCCCAAGGATACATCGTTCATTGATTTTGTCGGTCCGGACCGTTCCACGGAGCGGTTCAGGTATTTTATTGGCCAATTGGACTTTTTGGGTAATGTACAGGAACTGTCCGATACGATCCAGGTGGAAACCCGTGAATTCACCGATGACGAATTGCTGGAAATGGTCCAGAAATACACCTTCCGGTATTTCTGGGACTTCGGACATCCGGTTTCGGGATTAGCCCGGGAACGCAATAGCAGTGGTGAAGTTGTCACCATGGGAGGTTCGGGTTTTGGGGTCATGGCCATCCTGGTAGGTATTGAAAGGGGGTGGATCTCTCGTGATGAAGGACTAAAACGATTGGTACGCATGGTCTTGTTCCTGGAAAGCGCCGACCGGTTCCGGGGAGCATTTCCGCATTGGATGAACGGAACGACCGGACGCACCGTACCTTTCAGCAGCCTGGACAATGGCGGTGATCTGGTCGAAACGGCCTTTTTATTTGAAGGATTACTGACCGTCCGGCAATATTTCCAGGGATCATCAGCTAATGAGGTGGTCCTGCGTGAGAAAATAACCAGACTTTATCAGGAAGTGGACTGGAATTGGTACCGTAAGACCGTGGAGGACGTATTGTTTTGGCACTGGTCACCGACCAATCAATTTGCGATCAATTTGCCCATCCGGGGATGGAATGAAGCCATGATCATTTATATACTGGCGATAGCATCTCCTACTCACCCCGTTCCGGCCCGGTTGTACGAGCGTGGATGGGCGGGAGGCAATTATCGCAATGCACAGGATCACTATGGATACCATCTGGACATTGGTCCCAATTTCGGTGGCCCATTGTTTTTCTGTCATTATTCGTTTATCGGCCTGGACCCGCGATACCTCAGAGATCAATTCACGCAATACTTTGTACAGTGTCAAAGACAGAGCCTGATCAACCGTGAATATTGTGCGGCGAATCCGAAAAATTACCCGGGATACGGTGCCGATTGCTGGGGGCTTACCGCCAGTGATGATCCCATTCAGGGTTATCTGGCCCATTCACCTACGAACGATAATGGAACCATCACCCCTACGGCTGCCCTGTCCAGCATGCCTTATACACCGGAAGAATCGATCGCTGCCCTGAAAAATTTCTACCGGCAACGCGGACAGAGATTGTGGGGCCCCATGGGATTTTACGATGCTTTCAGCGACCGGCAGGATTGGGTTGCCAGTTCTTACCTGGCCATTGATCAGGGACCTATCGTGGGGATGATTGAGAATTACCGCAGTCAATTATTATGGAATACATTTATGACCAGCCCGGAGATCAAACCTGCGTTGATCGCGGCTGGGTTTGAATTTGATTCGACAACCGTTGCTATTAAGGCCAATGACCCACAGGAAATAAACATCTATCCCAACCCAGCCGGGCAAAATGTCTTTCTGGAACGAAACAACACTGTTAAAATAGATTGGCAATTGATCAATACCGCCGGATTTTCCGTTTTAAGAGGGAGCACTACCCGTTTATCCCTGAATATATCACTGGAAAGTTTTCCGGCAGGACTATTTCTGCTACGGATCAATGATGGTTATCGGACACAACAGTTTAAGATACTTCACATACCGAATTAAATTATGTTCACTTAAAAACCAGGATATTATTATGAAAAGACGTTTATTCCCCCTGATTTGGCTGAGTCTTCTTCCTCTATTAGGAATGACTCAGGTCGTGTTAGAAGATTTTGAGGGAGGTATGAAGCTCCCCTGGAATCAGGCTTTCGGCGACAGTACATTGCAGGTTGTTGCTAACCCGGCCTTAGCCGATTCAACACTTGATCCGTTAATGCTGGATTCAAGTGCACAGGTCGGTTCTTACGATAAGGTGGCTGGAAAAGCATACAGCCTTCTCATTGCAGTTCTCGATGACACCCTGGATCTGTCGACCATGAATAAATTCCGGATTCAGGTCTTTGCTTCCAAGGCTACCAGCTTTATTCTGAAACTGGAAGGTACGGGAGAGGCCATCGAGAAAAAACAAAACATTGCAGTTACGAACCGGTGGATAGAGTATTCCTTCGACTTCAGTGCTGCGGCCAACATGACTACCTTAACCAAAATCATCCTGTTCTTTGATCCGGGTGTGGCAGAGTCAAGCGATACCTATTTGTTTGACAACCTGATTCAGGAGCCAGCCGACGAGTGCTCAGGTACCGTGCCGGATCCGGAAATCCTCGATGATTACGAATGCCAGCGGAATACGACCTATGGCGTTGGATTCCAAAACATCAAAGCCATTGACAACCCATTTTCCGAAGGCATCAATACCAGTGCTAAAGTCGGTGAATACACGGACGGCAAAGGCCCCTGGGATGCATTGGTCCTTGATAATGGCGCCGCACTTCCTTTGGCTGAACGCAATCAGATCCAGGTGAAGTTGTATTCCACCATTGCAGGCGTATTCAAATTCAAACTGGAAGGTGGTACTTCGGCCGCCATTGAAAAGGACTATATGGTGACCGAAGACGAACTGAATCAGTGGATTCAAATCAGCATGGATTTCTCCGATCAGGCCAATGCGAATCAAACCCGGATTGTCTTTTTCCTGAATGCGGGCGTGGATGTTCCCGGTGGCGACATCTATTATTTGGATGACATTAAACTGGTGGCCAAACCAGCCGCTGCCGCGTTGGAAGACTTTGAGGACGGACCAAAACTGGACTGGTCATCCCTCGGAAGTGAAGATGTGTTCGGTACGTTCAACGGTGCGATTGCCAACCCGGATGCCTCCGGAGCCAATACCAGTGCGATGGTTGGATCCTACACCAAAGGCACGAGTGAATTTGGTGGTGTTCAGGCCGATCTGCCTTTGGACTTTAATTTAGGATCCGCACCACAGATGAATATGCAGGTTTGGGCGCCGGAAGGAGCCACTTCGGTAACCATGAAATTATTCAGCCCCAGCCAGGGTCTGAAAGAGGTTGACGCGGACATCACCGAGACCGGTGCCTGGGTTGATCTGAACTTCAACTTTGTCGATTTCCAGGCCATCAATGATTTTGAACGGCTTGAAATTGTATTTGACAAAGCACTGGCAAGTGCCGATACCTGGTATTTTGACAACATTTCCCAAGGTGAACAAACCGTCGACCCGTGTGCTGACGTAACGCCGATACCGACCATATTTGATGATTTTGACTGCCAGCGCAACGTTGAAATCACGGGTGGCTCCGATGCACTTGAAGTTGTTGCCAATCCGGACGCGACCGGAATCAATAACGATCCACTGGACAAAGTGGGTAAATACACCGATCCGCAGGATCAGTGGAGTGCATTGGTGTACAATGTTGGTTCAGCCATTGACCTCACCACCTACAATCAACTGGAAGTAAAAATCTGGTCTCCCAAGGCAGTGCCTCTGTTGTTCAAACTGGAAGGCGGGACCGCAGCTGCTGTTGAAATCTGGAGTGCCATCGAAACGACCAACGCATGGGTTAAATATTCGATTGACTTCAGTGGCGCCATCGGTACCGATCATACCCGTCTGGCCATCTTCTTCAACGGGGGCCAGGATCCTGAAGCCGGAGATGTTTATTACATCGATGACATCGTATGGAAGCGTCAGCCCATCACCGGCTGTTTGGCCAATTTTGAAACACCGGATGCCAGTCCAAGCGTATGGACCTATTTCGGTAATGGCTCCCTGGATGGAACGGCATTTACCATCGTGGCCAATCCTGGTCCGGATGATGTCAATTCAAGCGATAGTGTAGGGGTGGCAGTTGAAGCCAACGACGGTAACACCTGGGCAGGTATGTATACCGATTTTGAAAGTTTGTATTCCTTGCCGACCGACAACATGACCATTCGTGCCAAAGTATGGATGGATCATGCTGCCAAGGTGATTATGAAAATGGAAGGTGCCCAGGATGGCGCGATGAATTCAGGGGATACTCCAGCCGAGTATACCACCCCAAATCAATGGCAGGAACTGACCTGGGATTTCTCGGCCAATACGACTCCGGGAGGACTCTATAAGCGACTCACCCTGATCTTTGACATTGATAATGTACCATCGGAGAATAAAACCTATTTCTTCGACGACATCGCAATTGCCAGTTCAGAATGTGGGGCGACCTCCGGTTTCCGCGTTTATGATGTGAAGCCGATCCAGATTGCACCAAATCCTGTTCAGAACTTCCTGATGGTTCGCAATACCAACGAGGCCAGTCGGTTCGAAATCCATAACCTGCTGGGTCAAACCATTAAGGTTATTCAGACCAACTCACCTTATGAGTTGAGCATTGATGTGACCGACCTTCGTTCGGGAGTTTACGTATTGACTGCTTATGACAAAGCAGGCAGATTGCAAGGCAACGCGAAATTTGTAAAAGAATAAGCTGATTCTCAAAAGATTATCTGCCAGTCCAAGGGCTGGCAGATAATTTCTTTGACAACAAGAAAGCACATGATCAAGAAAACGATTGCAGTTTTCTTACTCTGTTATTTTGCCAGTTCTTGTGCCGGACCGACCTCTCAGGCTGTGCCATTCAGTATGGATGAATTGAAGCGTCGCACGTTTCATTATTTTTGGGACCTGGCCGATCCGGAATACGGACAAGTACCGGACCGGTATCCGAGCCTTACATTCTCCAGCATCGCTGCCACCGGATTTGGACTGAGTACTTACCTCGCAGGAGTAGAAAACGGTTATGTAACCCGGGCCGCCGCCGCCGAACGTGTGTTAAAGACACTGAAAGCAATGTGGCATCTCCCTCAGGGGCCCGAGGAGACGGGCATCAGTGGGTATAAAGGTTTTTTTTACCACTTTTTGACGCTCGATGAAGCTCGTCGTTATAAACAGGTCGAATTATCCAGCATTGATACCGGTCTGTTGATGGCGGGAATCCTGAGCGCCATGTCCTATTTCGATGGTAGTGGCGATCAGGAAGCATCCATTCGTAACTACGCCGATTCGTTGTACCGCCGGGTAGAGTGGGATTGGATGCTAAATGATTCTATGCGTCTATCCATGGGCTGGCATCCGGAGCGCGGATTCATCAAAAGCGATTGGCGCGGTTACAATGAAGCGATGGTATTGCTGGTACTGGCCCTGGGATCACCGACACATGCGGTGGATCCCGGATTGTGGGACACCTGGTGCAGCACCTACCGGTGGATGGACTTCCAGGGTTTCGAGCACGTCAATTTTACGCCATTATTTGGACATCAGTACAGTCAGATGTACATCGATTTCCGGGGTATCCAGGATCCTTACATGCGCGAAAAAGGTATTGACTATTTTGAAAATGCACGGCGAGCCACCCTGGCCAACCGGGCTTATTGCATTGAGAATCCAGCGGGGTTTGCCGGTTATGGTCCGAACCAATGGGGATTGACGGCTTGTGACGGACCGGCCAACAAAACCATTAACTACCAGGGTAACGATGTCCACTTCAGGACCTACTGGGCGCGGGGAGCTTGTGCCTGGGCCATCCATGATGATGGAACCATTGCTCCCACGGCAGCCGGTGGTTCGGTTCCTTTTGCTCCGGAAGAATGTACCGCAGCCCTCGAGCATATGTGGAACACGTATTACCATCAACTGGTAGATACCTTTGGCTTCAAAGATGCCTTTAACCTTTCGTACACCTTCGATGAAGGCGATGAAAATGGCTGGTTTGATGTGGATTACCTGGGCATTGACCAGGGACCAATTGCCATTCAAATACAAAATTTTGAAACCGGACTGATCTGGAATATGATGAAAAAAAACCCTTACATCGTTACCGGACTTAAGCGGGCCGGATTTACCGGAGGATGGCTGGATGCTTCAAATTCCGGCGAAGACCTAAATTAAAATAGCCCTAACCAAAATAAACAGGAAATCTATGCGCATAGCGATGAAACACAAATACAGCAAATACCTCAACGGATTGGGTTTGCTGTTCGTTGTTTGGAGCATTAATTTTTCCGGGTTGAATAAACATTACTTTTCAGCCAAACCAGGAGGCGATCCCGAAGAACGGATATTAGCCCGCGTCGATTCGGTGATGGAGATGATGACGCTCGAGGAGAAAATAGGACAAATGACTTTGTTTACCAGCGACTGGGATGTGACCGGGCCGACCATTCGGGCCACTTACAAGGAAGATATCCGGGCTGGTAAAGTTGGCGCCATTTTTAATGCCCACACGGCAGCCTACAATCGTGAATTACAACGGGTAGCTGTCGAAGAAACCCGTTTAGGAATTCCTCTTTTGTTTGGATACGATGTTATTCATGGGTATAAAACCATATTTCCGGTTCCACTGGGCGAAGCAGCCAGTTGGGATTTGGAAGCCATTGAAAAATCGGCAAGAGTGTCGGCTGTCGAGGCAGCCGCGGCCGGACTTCACTGGACCTTTGCGCCTATGGTTGACATTGCCAGGGACCCCCGCTGGGGACGCATCATGGAAGGAGCCGGAGAAGATACCTATTTGGGAAGCCTGATCGCTCAGGCCAGGGTCAAAGGCTTTCAGGGTGATGACCTGGGCGCGGTGAACACCGTGGTTGCCTGTGCAAAGCATTATGCCGCTTACGGAGCGGCCCTGGCTGGTCGCGATTACTCAACCGTCGATATGTCGGAACGTATGCTGAGGGAAATTTACTTGCCGCCATTTAAAGCGGCTTTGGATGCTGGTTGTGGAACTTTCATGACATCCTTCAATGAGTTGGATGGCGTTCCAGCTACCGCAAATAAATTTCTATTGGATGAGATCCTGCGTAAAGAATGGCATTTCCCGGGATTTGTCGTCACCGACTACACCTCCATTGATGAGATGATCAATCATGGCTATGCAGCCGATCAACGTCAAGCTGCCGAACAAGCTCTGGATGCGGGCGTGGATATGGATATGCAAAGTGCCGCTTATTACAACCACCTGGAGGATCTGGTGAAATCAGGTGACGTTCAGGAAGAGCAAATCGATCAGGCCGTACAACGTATTCTCCGCATGAAATTTTTACTGGGATTGTTTGATGATCCCTATAAATACAGCGATGAGGCAAGGCAAAAGAGAGAACTATTATCTCCCGAACATCTGGAAGCTTCCCGGGATGTAGCCAGAAAGTCCATTGTATTACTGAAAAATGAACGCGGTACCCTTCCTCTAAACCGGGACATCCGCAAACTGGCTGTGATCGGCCCCCTGGCTGACAACCATCAGGACATGATCGGAGCCTGGTCAGGCGCAGGAGATGCCAAGGATGTGACCACCCTGCTTCAGGGCCTCCGTAATGTGGTCGGTCAGCGGGTTGTATATGCCATGGGATGTGAAGCCGATCAGGATAACCGGGATGGCTTTGCCCAGGCCATTAATCTTGCTCAAAGTGCGGATGCCATTGTCCTGGCGATCGGTGAGAAAGCGTACATGAGCGGTGAAGCCGCATCGCGTTCCGATATAACCCTCCCTGGTCCTCAACTGGAGCTGGCTCAAAGGTTAAAGGAAACGGGCAAACCATTAATCATCGTACTGATGAATGGCCGTCCATTGGCCATACCCTGGCTGGCAGAACATGCGGATGCCATCGTGGAAACGTGGTTCCTGGGAACACAGGCCGGACCCGCAATCGCCGACGTACTGTTCGGAGACTATAATCCCAGCGGTCGTTTACCGGTTACCTTTCCCCGCAGCGTAGGTCAGGTACCTTTGTTCTACAACATGAAGAACACCGGACGGCCCATGGATCCCAACAATAAATACACCAGTAAATACCTGGATATTCCAAATACCCCGTTGTATCCTTTTGGTTTTGGGCTGAGCTATACCACCTTCAGTTATGGGGATCCGCGGGTATCGCGAACCACCATGCAAGCAAAGGGAAGCATCACGGCTTCCGTAGAAATAACCAACACCGGCAAGCTGGCCGGAACAGAAACGGTCCAATGGTATATCCGTGACCTGGTAGGCAGTGTGACCAGGCCGGTACGTGAATTAAAACACTTTGAACGCGTCCATTTACAACCTGGTGAATCCCGCCAGGTGAGCTTCGAAATTACCTTGAACGATTTGAAATTCTACGATAAGGATCTGCATTACAAGGCAGAGCCCGGTGACTTTCAAGTATTTGTAGGTCCGGATGCCTCGACGGAACGATCTGTAAAATTTACATTGAACTAAATACTCTTATTCATCGCCTATAATTCCTTAACCATGAAATCATTATGTACCATTATTAGTTTGCTGCTTGGCGTGGGCTCCCTATGGGGTCAGCGAACGGTAGCGGGTACGGTGACCGATGCGACCGGACAAACCCTGATTGGGGTAAACATCCTGCTAAAAGGAACCAATCAGGGAGTTGCTACCGACATCGACGGCACGTATTCGATCAATGTTCCCAATGATGATGCGATCCTCGTCTTCTCATACACCGGCTTCAAAGACAAGGAAGTGGCCGTTGGCAATCAAACAACCCTGGATGTCGTATTAAATGAAGATGTCGAGCTGATCGACGAAGTCGTCGTCATCGGATACGGGACGCAAAAGAAGAGCGACCTGACCGGTGCCATTTCCACCATCAAGTCGGATGAAGTCAAGCGCATTCCCAGTGCCAATGTGGAGCAAATCCTGCAAGGCAAGGTGGCAGGAGTACAGGTAACACCCATATCCGGCCGGCCCGGAGCAGGTGCGGTCGTGCGTATTCGGGGGGTAGGTACCCTCAACGACGCCTCCCCGTTGTATGTTGTCGATGGGATGCTTCTGGATGACATCTCTTTTTTGAACCCTAATGACATCTCGTCCATTGAAGTGCTTAAAGACGCTTCGGCTACAGCCATTTATGGCTCCCGTGGGGCCAACGGGGTGGTCATCATCTCCACGACGCGAGGGGCCAATCACCAGGCCCGGTTCAATGTGTCCACCTATTATGCATCCCAAGAGGTGGTTAAACAAATCGAAATGGTTAACGGGGCCCAATTCGCCACCCTTGCCAATGAGGTCGCCACCAATGAAGGCAGAAAACCGCTTTTTGCCAATCCGGATGCTTACGGAGAGGGAACCAACTGGCAGGACGTTATCTTTCAGACCGCACCCATCCAGAATTATCAGGTCAGTGCAAATGGTGGTAATGAGAATGTCATTTACAACATTAGCGTCAATCATTTTAACCAGGATGGCATTGTCCGGGGGTCAGCCTATGAACGGACCACGGTGCGAGTCAACAACGAATACACGTTAAGAAAGAATCTGAAAGTTGGTCATAACATTTCCATAGTCTCCAGTAAGAATGATTTTGAAGCCAGTGTGATTGGCATGGCGTACCAGGCGGAACCCATTATTCCGGTTTTTGACTCCCTGGGTAATTTTGCCGATGCAACCGTCCGGATCCCGGTCGGGAATGCTGAAGCTTCCATTTTTTACAACTACAATAAAGGCACCGGCCTCCGCACCGTAGGAAATACCTATCTGGAAGCCGGTTTGTTCAAGTACTTTACATTCAAATCAAATTTTGGTTTGGATATTCAGCAGTACCGTAGCAAACGCTATACTCCGGTATTTGAAGTATCTCCCACCAGTCTGCAACGCAACGAACAAAGCAGCCTGTCGGTCAATACCAACCGTTCTAATTCCTGGTTGTGGGAAAATACATTGAGTTATTACCGGGATTGGGGTAATCACCGGCTGAATGTATTGGGAGGGATCACAACGCAGGAGTTTGTTGCTGAAAACCTGGGCGGATCCCGGATTAATTTTCCCGGGGATACTCCGGAATTTTACTATTTGAATGCCGGGGAAACCGATGGTCAAACCAATTACAATTCCGCCTACGAGTGGGCGATGTTGTCCTACCTCGGAAGGATAAACTATACGTTTAAAGACAGGTATTTGTTGACGGCCAGTTTCCGGGCGGATGGATCTTCCCGTTTTGGAAAAAATAACCGCTATGGTTATTTCCCCTCCTTTGCGGTAGGTTGGAACATCACCAACGAGTCATTTATGTCTTCCATTCCATTGTTCAGCCGCTTAAAGTTACGGGCGAGCTGGGGACAAATAGGTAATGACAAGATTGGCGCCTATGCAGGACGTCCGACGGTGACTTCCAATCTGATTGCCGTATTTGGACGCAATGAGCAAATTCAAAATGGTGCTTCCATCGTCAGTTTGGCCAACCCGGATATTCGTTGGGAAGAAACCACGCAATCCAACGCCGGATTCGAGTTTGGCATGCTGGATAACCGTTTACAGGGCAATATTGATTACTATGTTCGTACCACAAATGATATCCTTGTCAATGTGCCCATCCCGGAATACATTGGCGCAGATGCGAGCCCCATTATCAACGCTGCAAAAGTTCGCAACCAGGGCATCGATTTTAATGTTTCCTGGCGTGAAACACGTGGAAAATTCGATTATTCCTTAACCGTTCTCGGCTCTACGGTTCAAAATGAAGTACTTGCCCTGGGTGAAGGCCAGGAAGAAATTTTTGGCGGCGGCCTCGGTGTCGGTGGTTTGTTAGGGACCCGTACGGTCGTGGGATTGCCCATCGGAGCATTTTACGGATACAAAGTGGATGGACTATATCAAAATGAATCCGATCTGGAATCGTATCCGGTGCAAGGGTCGGAGGTGCCCGGTGACGTTCGTTTTGTCGATACCAACAACGATGGGGTAATCACCACCGCCGACCGGACATACATCGGCAGTCCGATCCCAACCTTCATCTATGGCTTCAATCTTAATGCCGGTTATGCCGGCTTTGATGTGGCGCTGGACTTCAACGGACAGTACGGTAATAAAATCATCAATGCTAAAAAAATGGCCCGGTTCGGCACCTACAATTTCGAGGCTTCTTATCTGGATCGCTGGACGGGAGAAGGTACTTCGAACTCCGAACCACGGGTGACCAATGGAGGGCATAATTATGAATTTTCCGAACGGTTTATTGAGGATGGATCGTTCATACGCATGAGAACCGTGCAATTGGGCTATACCCTGCCTGAGGCGGTTGCCGAACGCATTAAGTTCAGTAACATCCGGGTTTATGCCAGTGGAACCAATTTATTAACCTGGACCAAATTTTCGGGATATACGCCTGAAATTACCAATGCGGCCTCCATCATCAGTGTTGGTATCGATATGGGTGTGTATCCGATTGCCAAGGTCATCACCGTGGGTGTGGATGCCAGTTTTTAACCTCAAAACATGAAGATTATGAAATCCAAATATCAATACATCGCTATCCTGGGAGCGCTGCTCCTGATCCCCCTGCAGGGATGCCAGAAGTTACTTGAGAAAAAGCCTTTGGGTGAATTGACATCTGACAGCTTTTTTCAAAATGAAACACACGCCTTATGGGCGACCAATGCCGTATACAACTTGTTGCGCAACTGGGAAGTCCACGTGTTTTCCTACATCGGCATGACCGATATCGTCTCCGATGACGCCGACAAGGGCAGTACTCCAAACGATGCCAATTTCTTGCTTGAAATTGACGAATTCACCTATGACGCAGGTAATTTGGCCATGAGTACCGTGTGGTCGGGGTATTACCGGGGGATCTACCGGGCAAACCTGGCGATTGAAAACATTCCGAACATTGATATGAATGAAAATCTCAAAGCCCGGTACATCGCAGAAAATAAATTTTTACGTGCCTATTTTTATTTTACGCTGGTACGGTGGTTTGGGGATCTGCCTTTGATACTTAAACCCTTATCACCGGATGAGTACAAGCAGCCAAGAACCCCTGCC
Source organism: Saprospiraceae bacterium (assembly GCA_020436785.1). GTDB lineage: Bacteria > Bacteroidota > Bacteroidia > Chitinophagales > Saprospiraceae > JAGQXC01. The sequence continues at coordinate 25,997 of JAGQXC010000448.1, forward strand.
GCCGAGGTTTACGCGGCGATTATCCAGGATCTCAAGGATGCTGCAGAAGTACTTCCAGATAGTTACCCGGCTACCGAGACCGGTCGCGCGACCCGCGGTGCCGCCAATGCCTATTTATCAAAAGTGTATCTGACCCTGGGAGACTTTGGGAATGCGGAAACCTATGCCATGAAAGTGATCAACTCGGGAGTGTACGGATTATATCCGGATTTTGAAAAACTGTTTCAACCGGCGGGAGAGAATTCCATCGAATCGATTTTTGAAGTTCAATCAACGGCCCTGGACATCGGAGGCGCTGGTTCGCAGTATAATGAAGTTCAGGGTGTGCGTGGGGTGCCTAATCTTGGTTGGGGGTTTAATAGGCCTTCGGATGATCTGGTTGCTTCTTTTGAGCGGGGTGATCCCCGCCGGGATGCTACCATACTCTATGTCGGCGAGATCCTGCCGGACGGTTCTGATTTTGTTTCGGACAATCCGGAAATTGTCGGGGAGCGCTACAATCAAAAGGCCTGGGTTCCTGAACATACCGGAGGCAATGGGAATGGTCCCGGTAATATCCGATTATTCCGCTATGCGGAGGTTCTGCTGATCGCGGCGGAAGCCTTAAATGAAAATGGAAAGACCGATCAGGCCCTGACTTATCTGAATATGGTCCGTGCGCGCGCGCGTGGAGGTAAAAACGTATTGCCGGATGTGACCTTGACGGGTAAAGAGGCATTGCGTCAGGCCATTTGGCATGAACGCCGTGTTGAACTGGCCATGGAACAGCATCGTTGGTTTGATATTTTGAGACAGGGTAGGGCCGCTGAGCTGATGTCAAAGCTGAAACCTAAATTTAAAGCCGGAAAAAATGAATTGTTTCCGATACCCCAATCAGAAATTGATTTAAGTGGAGGATTAATGACACAAAATCCTGGTTATTGAATTTTGTTATAGTACGTTCCAGGCGGGGAAAAGTGATTGTGCTTTTTCCCGCTTTTTTTTTGTCCTTACCATGTGTTCGCATTCAGAAGGGCATGGAGGCCATTGCGGCCAGTTATGTTAAAAACAGCGAATATTCAAGGTTGCCCGTTTCTTAATAAAAGCTTAAAAAATTACGGATTAGCAAAAAGGTGATGCAGCGGTTTCATTTCCTGCACTGAACATTTCATACTGAACATATAAATCACAGGAAAAGCCTGCTTGCATGCATCGAGTTTCATGCACCGTCATGAACAGGAATTTCTTTGGTCTGATTAAAAAAAAATAAGAATGTGATTAAATAATTCATTTAACTAAACCTGACTTTATGAAATTTTGGATTAATCTCAATTTAATTGGGATTACGCTGCTATTGTGCTCAGCAATGGCCTACGGTCAATTTACCGTAAAAGGCGTAGTCCAGGATGAAACCGGTCTTTCATTGATTGGCGCCAGTGTGGTGGTGAAAAATACCACCATCGGGACGACGACCGACCTTGACGGTTCATTCGAATTACAGGTACCAGAAGACGATGTTACCCTTGTCATCTCTTTCATTGGATATGAAACCCAGGAATATCAGGCCAGTGCTGCGATGCCTGAGGTACTCATTACGCTGGCCGAAGCCACCACTCAGTTAAATGAGGTGGTCATCGTTGGCTATGGGACTTCCCGTAAAGAAGAATTAACGGGAGCCGTTACCAAACTGCAGTCGGCTAAATTGGAACAAGTGCCTCTGGCATCGGTGGAACAGACCCTCCAGGGCAATGTGGCCGGATTACAGGCTGTGATGGGCAACGGCCAGCCTGGTTCCAACGTCCAGGTACGTATCCGTGGGATCGGGTCGATCACCGCATCCAGTGAACCCCTTTATGTGATCGACGGCATCCCGGTCACGGCCGGTGACATCACCCGCACCAACACGACAGCCAACACGATGGCATCGCTGAATCCCAATGACATCGAGTCAGTCACCGTTTTGAAAGATGCCGCAGCCACTTCTATCTACGGATCGCGCGGGTCGAATGGAGTGATCTTGATCACCACTAAAAGCGGTCGCTCGGGCAAACCCCGCATTGATTTGCATGCGCAATATGGTGTCAATGACTGGGCGGTATCGGAAAAAAAGCGATTAAAGCCGTTGACCTCCGAGCAATATACTCAAATGTTTATCGAAGGCTGGGTCAACCGCGGAGAATCGGTACAGGACGCCATCGATCGCTTTGATGGCTATTATCCCGGTGCCGTGACTTTTAATTCGGCAGGTGACATCCAGCAGATCAATGTGGAAACCAATTGGATTGATGAAATTACCCGGAAAGGGCAAAATCAAAGTTATGACCTCAGCGCCAGCGGTGGCAATGATTTTGTGAATTATTACATTTCCGGCTCTTATTTCAGCCAGGATGCACCCATTATTTATTCCGGTCTGGACCGGCTTTCTTCACGGGTAAATGTAACGGTAAATGCTTCTCCGAAATTGAAAATTACCAATAATTTATTTGCTTCAACGCTTGACCAGCGTGGCATGTCGGATGGGAGCTTCTGGGCTAATCCATTATACACCGGTTATTTCCTGGCACCGGTTATTCCCTTAAAAGATGATCAGGGCCGCTATTACGGCGATCACTTGTTTTTTATGGGAGGAAATAACCCGGTGGGCAGTTTGTCCGGCGATGATGAACGCATGTTCAATCAACTGCGCATCCTGGATAATTTATCGGCGGAATACGAAATTCTAAAAGATTTAAAATTCCGCACCTCCTGGGCAATTGACCGGATAGATGTCCAGGAATTTTTTTACCGTAATCCGCGCTATGGTGATGGTCGAAATGTGGGGGGATTCGCTACCGAGACAAATATTGGAGAAAACAATTGGATCGGCACCCAGACTCTGAATTATTCCAAATCATTAAACAACATTCATCAGTTTACCTTCCTGGCCGGATATGAGGCGCAAAAGAATCAACGAAAAGGCCTGGAATTGTCCGGTGAAGGTTACCCAAATCCGACGTTGAGAACATTGGCTAATGCCGCCACACCTACCCAGGCGTCCAGTGATCTTGCTGAATATTCTTTTGAATCCCTTTTTGGCCGGGTGGACTACAATTACCGGTTGAAATATTATTTGTCCGGTACGGTACGCCGCGATGGCTCTTCCCGGTTTGGAATCAACAACCGTTTCGGCACGTTCTGGTCACTCGGTGCATCCTGGCGCCTCGACCAGGAAGATTTTATAGCAGGATTGTCCTTTATTGACGATCTGAAGCTGAGGGCTTCCTATGGAACCAATGGGAATGCCGGCATTGGAAATTATGACCACATTCCGCTATTTGGATTCGGTGAGGCCTATGATGGCGTGCCGGGAGGTGCCCCGTCGAATATTGGCAATGTGGACCTGACCTGGGAATCGACCAACAGTTTCAATGTGGGCCTGGATTTCGGCCTGATGAATTTTTTATATGGAACGGTTGAGTATTTCAACCGCGAGTCCACCAATTTGTTGCTGGATCGTCCTATTTCCCGAACGACCGGTTTTGATGCATTAACCCAAAACTTTGGTGCAATGCGTAATAACGGCATTGAGATTACCCTGAATGCCGATGTCATCCGTCGCAGTGATTTTACATTGAGTTTGGGCGGCAACATCACATTCCTCAAGAACCGGATCACCAAGCTGGATGAAGACATCATTGATGTCACCAAGATCCGTCGTGAGGGTTTGGACTTCCAGACATTTTACCTGTATGAATGGGCTGGAGTCAATAGCCAGGACGGTACCCCACAGTGGTTTACCGATTCTACACAGACCGAGCTTACCGGAAACATCAATAATGCCGAGCGATTCATTTCCGGTCGTAGTGCCACTCCGGATTTCTTTGGCGGACTAAATGCGGACATTGCCTGGAAAGGACTATATATGAATGCCCAGTTTTCGTACAGTTGGGGCAATTACCTCTACGATGAGGAGGCGCGCTTTCTCCAGGGCGATGGCGCTTTGACGCCACGTAGCCAGACCAATCTCAATCTGGCCCGTTGGCAAAACCCGGGCGATGTCACGGAGGTACCTTATTTCCGTTGGGGTGGTAACAACAACTCCAATGTCGGGAATATGACGCGATGGTTGTACGACGGATCCTACCTGCGGTTGCGCAACTTCACACTTGGTTATCGCCTGCCGGTGGATATCGTCAATAAGATGAACGTCCGGGCAGCGAATATTTACTTGCGTGGTACAAACCTGTGGACCTATACCAAAGACAAAGATTTGTATCTGGATCCGGAAGCCAGTATAAATGGAGTGGTTGCATCTCCCGTTCCGAATATCAAGACCATCACGTTTGGGCTGGATCTGGGATTTTAATCGGATAATTTATTAAATGTGTTAATTATGAAAATTGAAATCAATAAAAAGCTGCGCGTTATTACCGTTGTGGCTGTGTTTTTAATCTCGGCTTGCGGCAAGGATTTTCTGGATTTAAATCCACATCAATCCATTGCATTGGACCAGGCCATCCAAACCATTGACGATTATCAGGCTGCCGTCTATGGGACTTATTCCGCCCTGCAATCTGCGGATTATTACGGCCGGTATTTCGTGTTGGTTCCTGATGTGATGTCTGACGATGTAAAACAAAATGCCCAGGCGAACCGGGCCCGGGATTTTTCGGATTATCAGGCTACCGCTTTGGACGGTATCGCTACCGGAATGTGGGAAATTATGTATGATGCCATCAACCGGGCAAATCTGGTCATTAACGCTGAGGTCGAGTTGGCTGCAGCGGTCCAGGACCAAAAAGATGAATTCATCGGTGAAGCCTACACCCTGCGGGCCCTCGCTCATTTTGATCTGGTGCGAATGTTTGCCCAACATTATGGATACACGGAGGATAATTCCCATCCTGGCGTCGCCATCGTGACGTCATTTGATCAGAATGCCCGCCCAGAACGCAGCTCGGTGTCGGAAGTTTATCAGCAGATCGTTGATGATTTGATGGCGGCAATTCCGTTGCTTAAAGTCGATCCGGGCAGCGCAAGCCGCTTTTCGGCCGAAGGTGCGAAGGCGCTGTTAGCGCGGGTAATGCTTTATATGGGAAATTATCAGCTGGCCGGGCAGATGGCTTCTGAGGTGATTAACAGTGGGAAATACAGTTTGGTGCCTACTGACCAGTATGTGGCCAGCTGGAACCAGGGATTGTCCAGTGAATCTATTTTTGAGGTCGTCTTTCGCGCGGATGACGACAATGGATCCGATGCACTTGGCCGGATGTATCTGCCGGAAGGATATGGGGATTATCTGCCGACTACCGACTTGCTTGACCTCATTCCCGAAGGGGATGTCCGTAAGGGCCTTTTCAAAACCGATGCAACGATTGGCGGCGTTTACGGAAATTTGCGGGTTAATAAATATCCCAATGCGCAGAACCAGAACAATACCCCGGTTCTGCGATTATCGGAGATGTATTTAATCCGCGCCGAAGCACGCGCCATCCTGGGCGATGAAGCCGGTGCCCGGGAAGATGTCACGACCATCCGCCAGCGTGGTTTACCTTCTGCTTCTGTGGTAACGGCCTCAGGTCAGGCGTTGCTTGATGAGATCGCCAAGGAAAAACGGATTGAGATGATGTTTGAAGGTCAACGGCTGTGGGAACTGATGCGGCACAAGGAAAATTTAGTGCGCAGTGACTGCACCAACCTGGTCTGTGAAGTTGATTATCCCGATAACCGGTTTGTGGCACCCATCCCGCAGGCGGAGCTGGATGCGAACGAAAA
>JAGQXC010000449.1 GCA_020436785.1 Saprospiraceae bacterium
AGTTCTTCCGGTATCCAATACGTATAGGGTTTGGGTATCGCAATAGGAAGGATTACCTCTGCAAAGTTGTTGGTGGTATACAATGGATTGTTTGTCAGTGGTTCCTTCATCGGGAATTTGTACCTTGGTTTAGGTTAAACAAAGATGAATAAATATTCAATGAATCCGGTTCACCCGATTTTGAAATCTGGTGTGGTTTTCCTGATGGCGACCTTGTTTGTCCAATGTAAAAATCCCAGTTCTATGCCGATTGCAGATACCATCATTCACCATGTAACGATTTGGTCCGACAGCATCCTGGCCGCCAATTGGTTGGCCGTACGTGACGGTAAAATTGAAGCAATGGGCACTGGAAGTTATGCCGACTACGCTGGTGAAGAGACGGAACTGGTTGATGGTCAGGGAGGGTTCCTAACTCCCGGTTTTATTGATGCCCACGTACATTTTTTAGTGGGAGGTGCCAATCTTCGCTCCGTTCAGTTGCGGGATGCGGTTACCCCCGGGGAATTCATCCAACGCATCGCTGCTTTTGCCGGCGAACAACCGGATGGGACCTGGATCACCGGCGGTGACTGGAACCATGAACTGTGGGGTGGTGCCTTACCGGCCCGTCAATGGATAGATTCAGTGACCGGGGATCACCCGGTGTTTTTGAATCGTCTGGATGGCCACATGGCTTTGGCAAATACCCGGGCACTTGAAATGGCGGGATTGTTGCAAGGTCGAATCCCTCCTGTGGACGGGGGAGAAGTTGTTCTGGACAACGATGGTCAGCCAACCGGAATTTTCAAGGACAATGCGATGGCACTGGTCGAACAGTTCATTTCTACCAGTAGCGAACAGGAGGATATGGCCTTGGATACCGCATGCCAATACATACTCTCCAATGGGGTGACAACCGTCAATCATATGGGGACCTGGGCCGATTTTGAAGTCTTTCAACGCAATAAAGCCCAGGGCCATTTACCGGTAAGGATTTATGCCGTAACCCCTCTGGCAGGATGGGAAACATTGCGGGACCGTATTGCCAAAGAGGGTAGGGGTGATGATCAACTCTGGATTGGCGGATTAAAAGGCTTTGTGGACGGTTCATTAGGCAGTCATACCGCCGCTTTTTTTGAACCTTTTACCGATAAACCGGACGATATTGGCTTATTGGTTAACACCGAAGAAAATCTTAGGAATTGGATAACGAACGGGGACGCCGCGGGCTTGCAAATCATCGTCCACGCCATCGGCGACCGGGCCAATGCCTTGTTGTTGAATATTTACGACGGGCTGGATGGTTTCAACGGAACCCGGGATCGTCGTGTCCGCATTGAACATGCTCAACATCTGAATGATACCCTCATCCGGAAGATCGCCCGCACGGGCACCATTGCCAGCATGCAGCCTTACCATGCCATTGACGATGGATGCTGGGCGGATAAAGTGATTGGAGCAAACCGGAGCAGCTATACCTATGCATTCCGGTCTTTATTGAATGCCGGGGCTCGCCTTGCTTTTGGAAGCGATTGGTTTGTGGCGCCGCCGGATGTACTTGCCGGCATCTATGCGGCCGCAACGCGGCGAACCCTGGACGGGCAACATCCAAACGGGTGGGTGCCAGAGCAAAAGATTCCGGTAGAGGATGCCTTGCGTGCCTATACCTCCGGGGCCGCATACGCCTGCTATAAGGATGATAAATTGGGCTATCTGAAGCCCGGATACCTGGCGGATCTTGTACTGCTTGACCGAAATATCCTTCAGGTTGATCCCGTTACCATCAGGGAGGTACAAGTCATGCGAACCATGGTAAATGGTCGATGGGAATGGGTGCGATCACTGGAGTAACCGGAGGTGTGCTTACAGATGAAAGCCCGAGGGATCACCGGTAATCACACCCGGTCACAGATTAACAATAGGCATCAAAGGCCATTTTCAGATTGGCAGCAATGATCTCTGCCGGCCGGCCTTCGATATGATGTCTTTCCAGAAAATGCACCAGTTTACCATTCTTAAATAAGGCAATGGATGGACTGGAGGGCGGGTAGGGAAGCAGGTATTCGCGTGCTTTCTCCGTAGCTTCGAGGTCCACTCCGGCGAAAACCGTGAATAACTTTTCCGGTTTTTTATCATTCTGCAATGCCAGTTTGGCTCCCGGGCGCGCGTTGGCTGCCGCACAGCCACAAACGGAATTCACCACCAACAACATGGTGCCTTCGTCTTCGTTCAGAACATTATCCACTTCAGCAGGGGTGGACAGGCTGGTAAAACCGTAATTGGTAAGGTCGGCTTGCATCGGCCGTACTAATTCAATTGGATACATAGAAGTCTTAAATTTTTGAAACATTAACGCTAATGCAAATTTAAAAACATTAATCGAACGTGAATAGTTGTCTATGTTCCTCGTATTTTCCAATTTTACCATTTGAACGACATGTATGAGGCACTTGGCTTTCATAATATTGGTGGGAGGTTTCGCCTGGTTGATGAATGGTTGTACTTATGACGTGTTGCCGGAGCCGGAAGCGCCTGATTTTTGCGACACCGCTCAGGCCACCTACGCGACAACCATCAAGCCAATCATCGATAAAAATTGTGCGACTTCCGGATGCCATGTTCCGGGAACCAAAGCGCCGGGAAACTTTACCTCCTACACGACCATGCGACCTTACCTGAAGGAAACGGAATTCAAATATTATGTCCTGGATGTCAAAGACGATCCGGAGGTGGGTATGCCTCCCAACTGGCTGGATAATTTAGGACCCAAGGATTTGACCCTGGAGGAGTTGGACCTGGTAAGTTGTTGGGTTTCAAATAACTATCCTGAGTGATATGAAGGCGTGGATCACAGCAATTGGAATCTGTTTTTGTTTAGGGCCCCTGAATGCCCAGGACATCTCACGCACGTTCCAGGATACCCGAATTATCAATTCCCACAGTGTTGAAACCGTGGCAAAGTACCGGTTGGACTTGCGCATTGGTCACCGTTTTGGAGACCTGGCCGGGCAGTTGGGCGGATGGAAAACTTTCTATGGCCTGGAAGATGCTTCGGACATTCTGATCGGATTCGAATATGGGATAACCGATAAAGCGACGATTGGCTTTGGTCGTACCAAGGGTTCGGGCCCGTTAAGGCAATTATTGCATGGCAGCGCCAAGTACCGGATCCTGGTTCAGAACGATGTTACACCGGTGTCGGTGACCGCACTGGGCATGGCCAGTTTCACCACCATGAGCCGGTCCAATGATGAAAAGGCAATGAATTATTTTCCGACGTATAAGCACCGTCTCAGTTATCATGGAGAGGTGATGATTGCTCGCCGGTTTTCCGATAAATTTTCCGTGCAGGCCAATGCCGGCTGGACGCATCGCAATATCGTTGCCTTTGGAGATCAAAATGATATTTGGTCGGTTGGTCTTGCGTCAAGGCTGAAAGTGACCAGATCGCTGGCTCTCCTGATTGATGCAACGTATCCCATTTCCAATCTGCGTAAAGCGGAGAATGGCTATTACCTGCCGTTAGGGGTAGGTATTGAAGTGGAGACGGGAGGTCACGTGTTTCAAATCAATCTTACCAATGCAACGGGAATAGCCGAAACGGATTACATTCCCTACACCCGGTCTTCCTGGCGAAAAGGTGAATTCAGACTGGGCTTCACCATCTCGAGACTATTTAAAATCATATAGTGCCATGCGAATTGCCATCTTACCAGGCCTTGTGCTGGCGATCTTCCTGATCTTTTCCTATTCCGTGGCGGATTCACCTGAATTCCCTGTTCTTGCTGATGATGCCGAAGTAGCCGTCGTGCTCGATTTATTAGGGGACTCCCCCTCACCCAACAAGCCCGATATGAGCGTTACCGGTGCATCTGCCAAACGTGGTGAAGAATTGGTGAAATATGGGATAACGACCAGGCCGGAGGGAGGCCGGACGTCCAAACAATCACGGCACTTCGTCTGTACCTCCTGCCACAATCAGGTCAAAGAAGACCCTGACCTTACCAAGGTTGATCCTCAGGCGCGGCTGGATTATGCACGTACGTACAACCTCGCTTTTCTCCAGGGAACCACGTTTTACGGCACGGTCAACAAGAGGTCCTGGTACAATGGAGACTACTATAAAAAATATGGTGAGTTGGTGAGGCCAGCTCAGAAAAGCCTGCGTGAAGCCGTTCATTTGTGTGCCATCGAATGCTCACAGGGCAGGGAACTGGAACCGTGGGAAATGGAATCAATCCTGGCCTATTTCTGGACGTTGGGGTACCGGTTGAACGACCTCGGTCTTACACCCACCGAGATGAATACCATTCAGCAGGCGCTCCGGGGCGAGGGAGACCAGACAGCAGCCCGTCAATTAATCCACTCCAAATACCTTGACCATTCGCCGGCAACCTTTGTAGCTCCACCGGAAGACCGCAAAGCAGGCGCGGGCGTCGCAGGGGACCCGGATAATGGCAAGTTTATCTACGAACTCAGTTGTCTGCATTGTCATGAGGACGAACGCTATTCTTTTTTCGCTCTGGACAATACCCGGATGACTTTCCGGTTTCTGGAGAAACACCTGACTCAGTTTGACCGGTATTCCATTTATCAGGTGGTACGCTGGGGTACATCGCCACTGACGGGTAAAAAGGCCTATATGCCTCAGTATACGGCAGAGAAAATGAGTGTCCAGCAATTGGAGGATTTGCGTGCCTACATCCAGCAACAAGCACGGTAAAATCATTGTCATTCATCGAATAAATAAACCGCTATGCCAGGAATTGACGTGGTTCATCCGGAATTATCCATCCTTGATAGATTTAATTATTCTGTTGGCCAGTTCTTCCGTAAAATTGGGACGTTTGAAATCCTGCATATGGATCTGCAAAACACAGTAGCCAGAAGAATTCGTAATCAGACTTCATTGTTGCTGCCATTCGTGTGATATTGAATCTAAACCTATAGTATAAATGAAAAACCTGATCTGTTTCCTGGGGGCGTTCCTACTGATGACTACCTCCGCCTTCAGCCAGAAAAAATGGAGTTTGGAAGAATGCGTCAATTATGCACGCGAAAAAAACCTGATCATCAAACAGGCCGATATCAATATTGAGAGCGCTGAGGTTGACCTGAAAGCAGCCCGCTGGAGCCGGTTGCCCAATCTGAGTGCCTCGTCCGGATTTAATTACAATTTTGGCCGGAATATTGACCCCACGACCAACGACTTCGTGCCTACCAACCTTGGCTACAACAGTTGGAACGTAAGCTCCAACATGCCCATTTATACGGGAGGGCGCATTGAAACTTCCATTGCACAAGCCCAGTTATCCATGCAGGAAGCCAATGTGCGCAAACAACAGACCTCAAACGATGTGGCGCTGGATGTGGTGATCGCCTACCTCAATATTTTGTTTGAAAATGAACGGTTGAACAACAACCGCCAGCAATTGGCTCTGGCCGAGCAAAACCTGGACCGGATGGTAAAGATGATTGAAGCCCAGGCGGCGGCACCCAACGACCGCTACGACCTGGATGCCCAGGTTGCCACCAACGAACAAAACGTCATTACCAGTGAAAACAACGTAGCCCAGGCGTTGATCAACCTCAAGAATTTATTGCAAATCGATCCATCGGAAGCGTTTGACATTGTCCGCCCAACGATCAATATTCCCAGCGCGGATCCGACTACCTATACCTTTGAAGAAGTGTATTCCCGTGCCCTGCAAACACAACCAAGTGTCGCCGCCGATGACCTGATGCTGCAAAGGATCGAAAAGAACATCGACCTGGCTAAGTCTTCCTATC
>JAGQXC010000049.1 GCA_020436785.1 Saprospiraceae bacterium
CATTGGAAACCGGAGAATTCTTAACGCACGTTGCAGTGTTCCTGGAGGATACACTCAAGAACATTTACCTTATCAATATGATCATCGGCCTGCTTTCAGCCATCGTTGACAACGTTCCGCTCGTTGCGGGAGCCATGGGAATGTATTCCATGACGGAATTCCCACCTGACCACATCTTCTGGAGTTTGCTGGCATACTGCGCCGGAACCGGTGGTAGTGTACTGATTATTGGATCCGCGGCGGGAGTGGCTATGATGGGAATTCTGAAAATCGACTTCATCTGGTATTTAAAACGGATATCCCTGTTGGCATTGATTGGCTATCTGGCAGGAATGGCCGCCTATATGATTCAGCACATCTGGACTTAAATATGAAATCCATCCGCCAGTCTCTGGATGAATTACTGGGTGCAGGAGTCATCGATCAACCAACCGCTGAGCGGATTCGAACGTATTACCAAAGCCAACAGAAGGTTCACCCCTATTCATTGTTGCTTTTTTTTGGCGTGATTGGATCCCTTCTGGTCGGATCAGGCATTATACTCATCATTGCCCACAATTGGGAGTTTCTTAACCGCTTCTGGCAGACCACCTGTGCACTGGGTCCATTGATTTTGTCCCAATTTCTGGTTGGCCACGCCGTTAGCAAACATCCAGTAGGTTCGGTCTGGCGGGAAAGTACAGCAACCCTTTTGTTGTTTGCCCTGGGTGGATGTTTAGCCATGATCTCCCAAATCTATCAATTGCCGGGTACCCTGGATGAATTTTTAGTTCTCTGGATCCTTTTAAGTCTGCCTCTGGCCTATCTGGTGCCATCTTTTATGGTAACCTGTTTATCGTTGTTCGGAATCACCTGGTACGGGATCATCACCGGCTATGATTCACACGGACTTTCAGCTTATTGGTGGCTCCTGATGTTGTGGCTACCGGCTTACGTCTGGGGTATCACCAGACTTGGCGGGTCTGTCTGGTTTCAGTGGCTGCATGGGTTGGTCCCCCTATCGGTCACTATTATGCTGGGTAACCTGACCTATCCATATTCCGCCGGAACCTGGATTATCTACCTGATCTGGGGTGGTGTTCTGCTTCATTTATCCACGGTCATCTTGCCGGTGCCGAATGCATGGTTTCAGCCCGCCAATCGCATAACCGGATCGGCCGTGCTAATGATCCTGCTTTACATCTTTAGTTTTAGACCATTCTGGGATCAGTGGACGATCTGGTATGGGCAGTATATGCCTCCGCTAGCGAGTTACTCGTTGTGGATTATGATTGCATTGGGTTTATTTTACCTGGCCTGGTTTTTCCGGCGGCACCCTCCGTCGTATTCTTTGGTCTTCATTACCCTGAAATTGATTCCTTTTGTTTTACTGCTTTTATTATTGGTCAATTTACCCGGAAATGGCGGTGTGTGGGCTGTCAATGCGCTCACCATGGCCTACGGCATCCTTTTGTTACAACAGGGGGTTAAGTCGGAAAAACGTTGGTGGATCAACGGGGGCTTGGCCATGATCCTTATTCTGATTGTGTGCCGGTTTTTTGATACCAACTGGAGTTTTATTCTGCGGGGATTGTTATTTACACTGATGGGTGGTCTTTTCTTTGTTGCTAATTATTGGATGTTACGTAAAAGGAGAAATGGACATTAAGTGGCCAAAATGGACATTTTCGTTACTCATTGGAGTATTGCTCATTGAGCTACTGGTGCCGGTGAGTGCCATCTGGACCAATCAACGGATACGTAACCGGGGTAACGTATACCTTTTTGCCTGTTCTCCGGTAGATCCGAACGATCCGTTTCGCGGCAAATACCTGGCGTTGCACTTTGCTCTCGAAGACTCCCTTTATGCTGCACCTGACCATTGGAATCCGGGCCATCCGGTATTTGCTTTATTGGAAAAAGACCAAAGAAATAGCTCACATATTACGCGGTTATCCGCCACCAAACCTTCATCGGATTATCTCATGGTTCGGATCGCGGATGAGTTTGTTGATGAATTTACTGACCGGGTACGGATTACGCTTCCATTTGACCGGCTCTACGTCGAAGAATCGCAAGCCGGGGCCCTCGAAGTCCGTTATCGCGAACAGTTGCGTAAAGACTTGCCCCTGGTAGCTGTCGTACGTATCCTGGATGGAAAAGCAGTTTTGGATGGACTGCATTTTGGAGAATGAAGGGCTACTGATTGCTCACTCGGCAATGGAATTACAGATGAAATCCGGAATGATCCCGGATGACTCGATGAGGTTGTGCACGCTTTCTTTCCGGGTATTTCCGGTTAAAACCAGGACGGTATCCAGGCCAAAGCGATTTCCCCCGAGGATATCGGTGTGCAATGTATCTCCTACCATCAATACCTCCTCCTTCCTGGCCAACCCGCGATGATTCAATTGATCGAATGCATAAATAAACATCTGACTGTCCGGTTTGCCGAAATGGATGAATTTTTTGCTGAGCATGTTTTCCACCAATTCGGCAATCCCTCCGGTAGCCACGGACACATCATTGCGCGATACCGGATAGACTCGGTCGGAGTTGGCCACGATGACTGGCATAACTTTACGTCGCAGAATATTGACCGTTTTACTGATGTCGCTGTTCCAGTCAAATCCTTCATCATCCAGAAATACAAATGCGGAAATTTCTTCCAGGTTGTCCAGGTCAATATCCCGTACGGCGATGTGCTCGAGCCCGCTCTGAAGGATGTATTGGGCCGAATTTTCGGTGCCGAGATAGGCTATCTTGCCGTCCCGGATCTTTTGTTCCAGAAAGTGTTTCGCCATCATACCCGATGTCACAATCTCTCCGGCTTCAATGCCGTGCAAGCCAAGTCTCGAAAAACTATCGGCTTGTTGTTCCTGGCTACGGGAAGCATCATTGGTAAGTACCCGGATGGCTATGTTTTGCCCGCGTAGCCGGTCGATGGTTGCCTGAGCCCCTTCGATAAGCCCCTTGTAATTCTTGAGCACGCCGTAGGAGTCGAAGAAGACCACTTTATAGCGCTCGGCTATGGCTAAAAATGATTGTTCAAACATCCCGCTCGGTTTATAATTGTAGCGCTTTTAAAAGTACCTCTGCATTGAACCGTGCCTCGATGGAGGGCAGGTAGATCTCATACGCTTCTTTCTGCAATTTGGTGGCAAACAATTCATGAAAAAAATAACGGCCGTCTTTGATCACATAGTTTAGGATGAAAAAACGGTAAACCTCCTTTAGAAAACGGATCTCCTGTTCCGTCAATGGAAAAGCCGCGTGGTAGGCCTTCAGGAATATCAGAAAACGCTCCTCCATGAGCGGATCGATGTAATAACTGAATACCGTACGGTCACCAATGCTTGAACACACGCGGGCCAAAAAATAAAAGTCAAGCATTCGAGAGCCCATTCTGAACCAATCATAATCCCAGCGTGAATACAATTTAAAGGACGAAGTCACCGAAAAATTACCGATGTTCCAGTCTACAAACACCGGAATAGCGGGCAATTCTTCAATGGCAAGCGTCGTACAGTGTTTCACAAACAGTTCACTCTGCCTCCGGATCGTGCTTTCATGCATCCGGTGCTCATACCGGCCAATATCCGTATCCAGGCTATCCACCAGGTGATGGATGTCCCAGAACAATGTCTTCGACGATTTGGGCAAGGTATGTCTGATCTGGTGGCATGCCTTGTGAAATAGGGCCATTTGTTCACCTAATAATTCAATTTGCTGGGTATTCAGGCGACGGGGAAGACGCTTCTTGCTCTTGATGGGACGATAAAATACTACCCAGACATCAAGCAATGCATCCTGATGCCGGTAAACGAACAAGTGATTTCCTTTCATTAAAGAACGTGCCAGGACATTCTCAAAGGGCGAGGGCAGATTATTGGATAAAGAATTGATAATGGTATGGTCTTCGACGAAATGCTCATGTTTGCCAAAATAGGACAACTTGGCAATGATGAGGCTGTGATCGGAAAACTGGATACGGTAAACGTGATTGGTAGAAACTTTTGCACTGATGTCGGTGATCCGGATGATCTGCCTGGACTCATCGTAGGCCAACCACGCAGACCGGACGATCTCGGTAAAATCTATAAAAGTGACCATATTAAAAAATAATCCCGGCAAGATACCAATTCCTGCGTGGTCACTTCAGGATAAAAAGCAGTGAATTACAAGGGGCCTTACTGCTAGGAAAGGAGCTTACCCAATCCCAAAAACAGGGCCAGCCAGATGAGGCCCTTGATCAGAAAAAAAAGAAATCCTGCGAGCCCCAATCTTTTCAACCAGGTCTTAAAGTTGCGCTTTTCGCTCATGTGGTAAGCACCTGATAGGTCTTGAACGAACTGGTCACCGGAGGCTCCTGACCCGCAGATTTTGCGGCTTCGATGTCCTGAAAACCTCTTCGGTGCCCTTCTCTGAATTCAGTGGACCCGGTCCAGCTTTTAAAGGCCTGCTCATCTTCCCAATGGCTGACGATCAGGTAATCGGATTGCTGATCCTGAGGCTTGAGGACCTTCATTTCAATGAATCCCGGCATGCGGTCAATGGCATGCGCCCGTGTTAGGAATAGCGATTCAAATCGGGGCTTATATTCTTCCTTGCAGGAAATGTAATTGATTGCGACAAACATCTTATTTATTCTTTAGCTACTCCAAAGATAGCTAATTAGAATTAATCTAAATATAAATAAGCGATGATTTCTGTGAATTTATCCCCGGTAGGAGATCCATTTCCACAACTCCTTGAAGTTCGCTTTTTTACCATACATCAATATACCCACGCGGTAAATCCGTGCTGCAGCCCATACACAGGCCAGGACCCCTGCAAACAGCAAGATCAGGGACAATGCGATCTGCCAAAATGGCGGGTTGAAGGCCAACCGGGCCGGCATGACAATAGGTGAAAAGAAGGGAATGATCGACGCCCAAAAGGCAAGACTGCTGTCCGGTGAGCGCAATATGCTCATGGCAATGTAAAATGAAAGAATGACCGGTAACATAACCGGAAGCGTCAGGGACTGCCCTTCATTCATGTCGTCCCCCAATGCGGAACCAATGGCGGCGAAAAGCGAAGCATAAAGCAGATAACCACCGATAAAATAAAATACCAGCGTTGGCAGGATCAACATCCAGTTTTGATTGGCAATTTCATTGATAACCGTACCCAGATCAAATTCTGAAATTTGATTCATCATTTCCGGATTCATCTGGGGGGCGGTTTGTGCGGCACCAGGCACCAGGAGTTGTCCGAGCATGACAACCAGCGGCATCAGTATTGCCCAGATGGCAAACTGAGTCAGACCCACGCCTCCGATACCAATGATCTTGCCCAGCATCAACTCCATGGGCTTGACGGACGAGATGATCAATTCATTGATCCGGTTGACTTTTTCTTCGAAAACCCCGCGCATCACAAAAGATCCGTAGACGATGGTGATCATAAACATCAGGATGGTCATCAGATAACCCAGACCGGCTCCGATGATGTTGCTGTAGGCGCTGTTGTTTTCGCCTTTATCGGTGATGGACTGGGGTTTGAGTTGTACCCGGGTATTCAGGCGGTCCATTTCATCCTCAGTAATTCCCATCTCCTTGAGCTTGTATTCACGCACTCGTCCGCGCACCACGTCCTTCACGGTCTCATCCAGGGTGAGGGGCAACCTTTTATCGGAATAATACTGAGGCAAATACTCCTTGTCCTCCAGGTCGATGGGGGGAAGGACCAACACCCCATCGTACTTGCCTTCCTGCACATCCTGTTTCAATTGGTCCAGTGGTTCCTCGGGAAATTTGAAATAAAGGTTTTTTTCATCCGGGATCGCTTTATGCAACACGTCGGTATCATCCACGATCGCAATGACTTTTTGTTCATCTCCTTCATAAGCGAAGATCAGGGAAGCGATCACAATGAAAAGCAGAAACAAAACCGGAGTCAACAAGGTCATCAGGATGAATGATTTTTTCATCACCCGGGTAACGTATTCCCTCCGTACGATCAGGCCTATCTTTTGAACGTTCATGGCATGCAGTTTAATGGATTAGTTGGCGGTTGGATTCGCCGACTTGTTCGATAAAAATTTCATTCAGCGTGGGCAAGACTTCCTGGAAAAGAGTGATCCGGCACCCTTGTTTCAGAAATTCCTGTAATAATTGGTTGGAATCTTGTTCCGGCTCCAGCTTGATCTTTATCCAATCCTGTTGAACCGTGTCAATTTGATAATTCATCCGGATGGATTCAGGCAGCGGGCCGGAGAAACCCACTTTGAATACATGCTTCTTGAATTGATCTTTCAATACCTGCATGGGGCCGGTTAGAATGAGTTTTCCTTTGTTCACGAGTGCAATCTGTTCGCAAATTTCTTCAACCTGTTCCATCCGGTGGGTGGAAAAGATGACACTCGTCCCCGCTTCATTCATCCGGTGGATCTCATCCTTAATGAGATTGGTATTGATGGGATCCAGTCCTGAAAATGGTTCATCCAATATCAATAATTTAGGCTCATGAACGACGGTCGCGATGAATTGAACCTTTTGTTGCATACCCTTAGACAACTCTTCAATCTTCTTATCCCACCAGTCTTTGACATCAAAACGCTCCATCCAGGCCTTGATCTTAGCCTTCGCCTCCGCGCTGGACATGCCTTTCAGCCGGGCCAGATAGATGAGTTGATCTCCCACTTTCATTTTTTTATACAATCCCCGCTCTTCCGGCATGTAGCCGATGTCGCGGATGTGATCTTCGCGGAGGGGAGCGCCGTCCACGAGGATGCGGCCTTCATCCGGTCCGGTAATTCCCGTTATCATGCGGATCATGGTGGTTTTACCGGCTCCGTTGGGGCCCAGTAATCCATAGATAATGCCCTTAGGGACATTTAAATCAACCTGTCTGACGGCTTGGAAATCGCCAAAAGACTTGCTGATGCCCTGCAATTCAAGGATATTCATACGAATGGCTGTTGGTGAACGATCCTGAAAATAATCGCTTATCCCCTCCCGGCGTGACAAATTCTATGACCGGCAGGTATTAATCGACCAAGTTGACCAGAGAAGGATTTCACATGTGGTCGGGAATCCTTAACTTTCATGTGCAGGTGACCCTTCTTCAAATCCCACGTCAGAAGGAATGAGAAACTTTTCTAAAAACGGAACCATTATACACATTAAATAAACGAATCTCCAAATGAAAAATCGAATGATCTTCTCACTGCTAGCGCTCTTCGCCGGAGCTTTCATCCACGCCCAGGAAGTCATGTCGGCAGACAAAGTAATGAGTAAAGGCGTGCAGGTTGCTGCTACGGTAGATATCTACGATGTTGACGATCGACAGGTCGAGCAATGGTGGCGGAATTTTATGAAACAGTACACCAAGTCCATCAAAAGGGACCGAAAATCAAAAGAGTGGGTTGCCGACGATGCGACCATTTCTGCGATCAGTCCTTCCACACCGGTGGATCTGTACACAACCATTGAGTCCAATGGAAAATACGTTTCCGTATCCAGTTGGGTGGATGCCGGCGTCGGGTTTATTAATCCTTCCGACAATCCCGATGCGTTCCAGGCTCTGGAAGACCTGATGTCCGCTTTTGCCCATGATGCCGAAGTGGAGAAAATTAATATTGAACTAAAGGAAGAAGAAGATAACCTCAACCGGCTGGAAAAAGACCTGAAACAACTCCAAAATAAGAACGAGGGTTATTACAAGGATATCGAGGCCGCAAAAGAACGGATCGCTAAAGCGGAAGAAGACATCCGGCAAAATGTAAAGGAGCAGGAATCCAAACAATCGGAGATTGAATCCCAACGTCAAAAGATCGATCAGGTCAAACGCAAACTGGACGATAAGAAAAAGGGTAATTAATCAAAAATCGGTGCTTATTCAACCACCAGAGCGCTTCCCGGCTGAACGTCATCAAAAGAATTGAGTTGATTGATTTCCATTAATTTGGCGAGGGACATTTGTGGGAACTTACGTACAACATCCAGAAGGGATTCTCCTTTTTGCATGACATAACGCCTGCGATTTTCCAGTGCCTTGGATGCCTGAAAAGCCGGCTGGGTCTTAACTTCCCCTACCTGCATAAACAAATCATTGGCAAGTGAAGCATTGACTGCCAGCTGACGGGAAGGAATAACCTGCATAACGGGCATGGTTCGATTGATGCGGTAAGGAGTACGTACTTCCAGCTCCGGATGCTGGAGGATATACAAACGAATGGTTTGATCCTTTTCAATGGTATTGGTGGGTAGGTCGTTCCAGTACCGGATGTTGTAGTCATTGAGATCAAAATGAGCGGCGATGTCGGTCAGGTCGTCACCACGCAATGCCTGGAAATCGATTTCCGTATAGGCACTTTCTTTCCAAAAATTGGGTTCGTCCTCCGGTGCTTTTCCGTCGGGAGTGACTATTTTTTGTTCCATCAGGGGAATCACCCTTTTTGGCAAGATGACCCGGTATCCATCGTAAGTGGCGGGCACAACGTCTTTGCGAAATCCGGGGTTCAGGGTGCGGATGATGTCAATGTCAAGGGCAGTCCAGTCTCTGATTTGGCTAAAGGTCAACTGGTCATGCACTTTCACCGTACCAGTAATTTGCAAATCAAGATCGGGGAATTGCGGCACCAGTTCGTGTAGGGTGTAAAATTTAAACAGATAGGTCGCTGCCAGGAATTTTGGAATGTAATCTTTGGTCTCCTGCGGGAGGTATTGCCGTATTTCCCAATAATCGACACTGTTGGCACGCTTGATGGCTTTATTGACATTGCCCGGACCACAGTTGTAAGCGGCCAAAACCAGTTGCCAATCCTGGTAATAATCGTATAAATTTTTGATTTGCTTGATTGCGGCTTCGGTTGACCGGATCGGATCCCGACGTTCATCAACCATTTGATTGATTTTCAGTCCATTCAACTTTGCTGTTGCCGGCATTAATTGCCACAATCCGATGGCACCGGCTCTTGATCTGGCGTCCGGTCGCAACGAGGACTCGATGATGGTCATGAATTTCAGGTCAAGAGGCAGGTCGTTGGCGGCCAATTCTTGTTCAAATATAGGAAAGTACATGACCCGGCGGCCGATGAGCATTTGGGTGTAGGCCGGGTATTTTAACAAATATTGTTGGAGGTAGGGCAGGATCAGGTCCGCTTTGTCGGCGTCAACCAACGTCTGAATGGACTGTAGCCGGGTCTCGATCAACTCCTGGTCCAATTCAGCTTCGTTGTTGTATGGGACCACGGCCAGGACGCGTTGGGACCCCAAAGACCAAACAATAACTAGGGAAAGAAAGTATTTGAAAAATACTTGCATGTTCATAGGATTCAGAAACAAAATAAGCCGATTCAGCTGTAATTCCTACAATTTAGGATTATTAACAATCTGAATTTTCATATTACACAATTGTGTAATATTAGGCAAAACGAACCACAAAGGTACGGCTACTTTCAATTATATTCAATTAATTGTCACCTTTAACGTTTTGCATTCAAAACAATTGTGTCAGAAACAATCCCGTTTTGAACAGAAGATCATCTGCAAATCTTGGACCAATTAATTGGATGCCAACCGGAAACGCACCCTGATCACCCGACAGGGACACACTGATACCGGGTTGTCCCGTTAGATTTGCCAGGACGGTAAAAATATCGGCATAATAAACGGCAACCGGATCGTCGACTTTGGCCCCCACCAGCCAGGGCAGGACCGGCGATACCGGCAGGAGCAACGCTTCAACTTTTGTGAAGAGCTGGTCCATATCCCGGATTATCATGCCCCGTACCTTCTGGGCCTTGCGATAGTACGCATCGTAATAACCTGAACTCAGGACATAAGTACCCATCATCAACCGCCGTTTGACCTCTTTACCGAAGCCCTTGGTCCTCGTATTTGTTACAATCGATTCAACCGAGTTTCCCGGGTGTCGCAGGCCATAACGGATGCCATCATAGCGACTGAGGTTGGATGAAGCTTCCGCTGTCGTCAAGATGTAATAGGTCGGCACCAGATACTCCTCCAGGGACATTTCCCACGCTTCCAGTTGTATACCGTCAGCCCCCAGTTTATCAATCACCTTCTGGTACCCCTTCTCTACGATTGGATCCAGTAATCCTTCGGGTACCTTCAGATATCCCAGCTTCCCGGCAACGGGCTCCTCCTTTCCATCCCACCGATACGACCAGTCGACGGTGGTCGCGTCGTTGACATCCTTACCCGCGGTGATTTCAAAAAGTTGGGGCAAGTCTTCCACGTACCGGACCATATAGCCAATCTGGTCAAATGAAGAGGCATAAGCAATCAATCCATACCTTGAATGCAGACCATACGTCGGTTTAAAGCCATGGACGCCACAGAACGCGGCTGGCTGCCGGACCGACCCCCCGGTGTCTGAGCCTACTGAAAAATGACAGGTTTCCAAGGCCACAGCCGCCGCAGAAGCGCCGGATGAGCCACCGGGTACAAATGCCGGATCAAGGGGATTCAATGCGGGACCATAACACGAATTCTCGTTACTACTGCCCATCGCAAATTCATCACAATGAACGCGTCCAATCAGAATCGCATCTTCTGCCAGTAATTTAGACACCACGGTGGCCGTATAAGGGGCCACGAATCCTTTCAGAATTTTTGAGGATGCAGTCGTACCATGGCTCTTCCAGCACAATACATCCTTAATACTGAATACCGCTCCGGCCAACCGACCACAGGTTTCACCACGTGACAGCCGGGCATCTAACTGTGCCGCCTGCTGCATGGCTTCATCGGCAACCACTTCAATATACAGGTTGTAGTTCCGGGTAGCTTCAATACGATCGACACATTGCCGGACCACGTCCATACAGGAAAGCGTACCATTTTGAATGGCAGCCTGGGTCTCCCTAATCGTATTTAATAGCATGATCAGTGGATTTTATCAGGGATTTCCCGGATGGAAACGCGTTGCTGTTCACCGGTTGCCATATTCTTCAGGGTCACCTGGTTGTCCTCCAGTTCTTCCGGACCCATGATGGCAACCCACGGTGTCCCAACGGCATCGGCGTACTTCATCTGTTTCTTGAATTTATCGGGCTGAGGGTACAAATCTGCACGTAATCCGGCGGCACGCAGGCTACTCACCAGTGGAAAAGCTGCCTGGAGACAAGCCTCATCCATCGCCAGTATCAGAATGTCAAGTTGTCGATCAAGGTCTTTTGGCCATAATTCCAGCTCATCCATAACATCGTAGATGCGTTCCGCACCAAAACTAATCCCCACACCAGGCATGTCATTCATCCCGAAAACGCCGGTCAGTTCGGCATAGCGGCCACCCCCTCCCAGGCTTCCCATTTGAACCTTATCCGTAGCCAGGGTGATCTCGAAAATGCACCCGGTGTAATAATTCAGCCCCCTGGCCAATCGCACATCCCTGACTACCGGGTTGTGTAAGGTGATGGCATCCAGGTAATTCCAGACTTGTTTTAGCTCGGACACCCCCAGTGTTCCACTTTGTGAGGTAAGGAGTCGATCCTCCAACTCATTCCAGGCCAGATCAATGTCATTCAATATTTGTAAAGCATTTCCTTCAGGTATGCCCTTGCGTACCATTTCTTCCAGGACTCCGTTCCTTCCGATTTTATCCAGTTTGTCGATCGCTACCGTCATTTCCATCATCTTTCCGGGGACCCCGGCTGCTTCTGCCAAACCGGCCAATAGCTTGCGGTTATTGACCCGGATCTCCACCGGAATGCCCAGATCATGAAATACCGTATCATAGATCTGGATCAATTCAGCTTCGTACATCAGTGATTCCGAACCGACGACATCTACGTCGCATTGATAAAATTCCTGGTATCGCCCGCGCTGCGGCCGGTCAGCACGCCACACTGGCTGGATCTGGTACCGTTTGAACGGAAAATAAATTTCATTCTGATGCATGACTACAAACCGGGCAAAGGGAACGGTCAGATCATACCTCAGGCCACGCTTGGCAATGTCCGGCAACACCCGGTTGGAATTTCGCTCTATAAGCGCCTGCTCGTCGGCTTTGGCCAGAAAATCACCATTATTAAGCACTTTAAAAAGAAGGTTATCTCCTTCATCGCCATACTTACCCATCAGTGTGGATAGGTTCTCCAGTACCGGCGTTTCGATTGGCACATAGCCAAAGCGTTGAAAAACCTGCTCGATGCGGGAAAACAAGTATTTCCTTTTCCGGGACTGAGCCGGAAGGAAGTCGCGGGTGCCTTTCGGCAAACTGACTTTCATAGATTAAAATGCTGAACCAAAATGCGCGAGGAAGCGCATGTCATTTTCAAAATACTGACGGATGTCATTGATCCGGTACTTCTGCATCCCCTGTCGCTCGATACCCATTCCGAATGCAAACCCGGAATATACAGCCGGATCAATGCCACAATTTTCCAATACTGCAGGATCCACCATGCCGCATCCCAGTATCTCCAGCCAACCGGTGCCTTTGGTGATCCGGTAGTCGGTTTCATCTTTCAGACCCCAATAAACATCCATTTCGGCACTCGGCTCCGTAAATGGAAAATAGGACGGCCGCAAACGGATGCGGGTATTGGGTCCGTACAATTCCCGCGCAAAGTAGTAGAGGGTCTGTTTCATGTCGCGAAATGAAACCCCTTTATCCACATAGAGCCCTTCTACCTGGTGAAACTGGCAGTGCGAGCGGGCTGATATGGTTTCATTCCGGTATACCCGTCCAGGAGCTATGATGCGAATCGGCGGTTTCCGTGAGGTCATCACACGCGCCTGGACAGAAGAAGTGTGCGTACGCAACAGGTATTTGGTGCTGTCTTTCAGGTAAAAGGTATCCTGCATATCACGTGCCGGATGATCGTCCGGAGTATTCATGGCCGTGAAGTTGTGCCAATCGTCCTCAATCTCCCGGTCTTCCACCACGATAAATCCTATCCGGGCAAAAATGTCCACGATACGGTTCAGGATCAACGAAATCGGATGCCTTGAACCGGGTGCCACCGGAGTAGCCGGGGCGGTGAGATCCAGATTGTGATGGATCCTGGACGCCTTACGGACCAGCGTCTGGGCCTCATTGAACCGACTTTCAGCCTGATTTTTTACTTCATTTAATAACTGCCCAAACTCTTTTCTCGATTCAGGAGCCACTTCCTTCATTTTGGCAAAATAGCCTTTGAGGATGTTTTTGGTTCCTAAAAACCGGATACGATAAGCTTCCAAACGCTCTGCATCACCGATGTCGACACTGGATGCTTCCTGAATCAATGCTTTTACTTCGTCAATCAGATTCATAAAACTTCAGCGCATTTAGCCCACAAAAGTACACATTTGTGTGGATTTACGTTCTTGATAGCCGGGTTGCTTCTTGGCATCCGGGTGAAGGGACTGTATTAAGTTCGCCGTGGCCATCCCAGGGGTTAAAATGGATCATTGGATAACTCAATAACTAATTAATAATTTTGCAGACGAAGAGACTTTTATGAAGAGATTGTTTTGTCTGATGTTATTAGTTTGGTGCTTGGCAGGCAGTGTTTGGGCGCAGACGCCCTATCAGCCCAACTGGACATCCCTGGATCAACGGCCGGTGCCGGAATGGTTTAAAGATGCCAAATTGGGTATTTTCATTCATTGGGGGCCTTATTCTGTGCCAGCCTGGGCGCCAAAAGGCGTATATGCCGAATGGTATCAGTATTGGCTCGAAACCAAAACACTCTTTGGGAATGGCCAGTTCCAGGGTGATGAAATCTACAAATACCACCGGCAGAAGTATGGAACCAGGTCTTATTACGATCTGGCAGCCCAGTTCAAAGCTGAAAATTATCATCCGGAAGAATGGATTAAACTGTTTGAAAGAGCCGGCGCCAAATACCTGGTCATCACCTCGAAGCATCACGACGGCTACACCCTGTGGCCGAATGAACAGGCTAACGACCGGGGCTTTCCCTGGAACAGTCAGGAGGTTGGTCCTCAACGGGATCTTCTCGGGGCCCTGCGGGATGCTGCTGCCGGCAGTGATCTGAAATTTGGGATTTACTATTCCCTTTATGAATGGTTTCATCCCTGGTATAAATCCGGCGATGTTGCCAGGTACGTCAACGAGCACATGCTTCCCCAGGTCAAGGATTTGGTCAACAGATATCAACCGGACATCTTGTGGAGTGACGGCGACTGGGAACAAAGTGCAGAGACCTGGAAAAGTCCTGAATTGCTCGCTTGGTTGTACAATGACTCACCGGTGAAGGACCATGTTGTGGTTAACGACCGGTGGGGCAAGGGCATACGCCAGCATCACGGTGGATATTATACCTCCGAATACGAATCCGGAATGCATTCGGATCATCCCTGGGAAGAATGCCGGGGCATTGGCATATCCTTCGGGTACAACAGCAATGAAGACCTGGAAGATTATGCTACCAGCCAAAATCTGATTCTGATGTTGGCAGACATTGTAGCCAAAGGTGGAAATTTGCTGCTGGATATCGGACCGCGTGCCGATGGAAAAATACCGGTGATCATGCAAGACCGGCTCACCGGACTGGGAACCTGGCTAAACATTAACGGAGAAGCCATTTACGCTACCCGCCCCTGGCGAAGATCGGCCCAATGGACACCAGGCATTACACCTCCGAAAACCGACCAACGATATTTGAGCAGTAATTACATACTCAGGGAGTGCTTTCCGGAAGATGATCGTTACCGGCGCAAGTCATTTCTGTTCACCACCAAGGGCAACAACTTGTATGCCATCACTCCCGAATGGCCGAAAAGTTATTGGATACTCAATCAGGTGGTGCCAACGGATTCGACACGTATTTCCCTGTTGGAAACAGGTCAGGAACTAACTTTTTCCCAAAGGGATACCTTTCTTCTGGTGAATGTTCCGGTTGTTGGACCCCAGGTCCTGAATCCTTATGGCGTATATGTCCTCAAAGTGGAAAACATTCAGGGCTTTTTACCGCGACCGTCCATTGAGGTCGTCCGTGACCGGGAAAATGGACCTGCCCGGGTTACCATTTCCTCGACGGATGAGCGGGCACAACTTTATTACACCCTGGATGATGCGGAGCCAACAACCAAATCACGGCTTTACAAAAGACCCTTTACGGTTCGTGATGGTGGCAACCTGAAGGTGAAAGCTTTTGCACCCGGTTTGTGGCCCAGCGAGACCGCTACGTTTAATATTCGCGATGATCAGAAATTTTCCAAGATCCAATGGGATAGCGCTCCGGACCGGATCGCCGAAGGAGATGGACTGGCTACCGTTACCGACGGCCTCAAGGCCAGCGGAGATACTCCGGATGATCCCCAGTGGGTTGGCTTTAAGACCAAGGATGGTGAAATTGTCTTTGATTTTGGCAAAACAGTAAAAATCAAAAAGGTCCGGATTGGATTTTTACAAAATGAGGAGATCTGCGCCAAAGCTCCGGAGGAAGTACGCCTGGAAGTCTCGAACAATGGTTGGGATTACCAGGGTTTTAAGCGTTTGGCACCCGTACCCAGTCAACCCGGCACGGGCCGGAGGGAATATGAAACTTCGGTGTATAACACCAACACCCGCTACCTTTACATCCGGCTGATTAATCCCAATGTCTGTAAAAACCCGGGAGGATCATGGCTGTATATCGATGAAATAACCATTGAATAATGCTTTCACTACCCGCCTATGACCTGGATACATATTATCAGAGAATCCATCCTCCATTTGCTTTATCCGCCGGTTTGCATCGGATGCAGTAAGCACTTGTCAGCCCAATTGCATCCATTTTGTGTGCATTGCCTGTACAATTTGCCTTTTACCGGTCAGGAAAATTATCTTGAAAATGAATTCACCGATCATTTTGCCGGCCGCATTCCTTTGACGTTCGGAATGGCGTTAATGTATTATGAAAAGAATGGCATCGCCCAGCACATCATCCAACGGCTTAAATATCAGGGAAGAAGAGATCTTGGTGTCCTGACTGGGGACTGGCTGGGAGAGCGGCTGCGAGCATGTTCCCACCTGGATAAGGTTGATATGATCATTCCGGTTCCATTGCACTGGCGACGCTATTTGATCAGGGGGTACAATCAATCGGAGATCATCGCTCAACGTCTATCCCGCGCCCTCCAGGTGCCGGTTCAGGCACGCTGCCTGGTTCGTAATCGTTGGACAGGAACTCAAACCAAGCGAAAACGATTGGATCGATTACAAGCACTTCAAACGGCGTTTGCCGTCCGTAATGGAAAGGAGGTGACCGGAAAGCATATATTATTGGTCGACGATGTTATGACGACCGGTGCTACGTTGGAAGCTTGTGCCCAAGCACTCCTCCAATGGCCGGATGTACGGATATCGGCGGTTACTATTGCCCAGGGTATGACCTAACCGGTGGTGACTTCCTCCTCGGCTTTGCCGCCATGCGCTGTTTCTTCCGCATGGCCCTCATAGGGTTTGCGCTCTTCGTATGGCCGTGGACCGATTAATTTTTCCACATCACTTTTCAGGATGACCTCTCTATCAAGCAGGGTTCGGGCTAATTTTTCCAGCTCATCCCGCTTGTCGGTTAACAGTGCAATGGCGCGCCGGTACTGGGATTGAACCAGAGAGCGAACTTGATCATCGATCAGTTTGGCCGTATCATCGGCATAGGGTTTTTGAAATTGATCCTGCGAAAGGCTGTAAAACGACACGTTTCCTACCGCTTCATCCATTCCATAAACAGAAACCATGCTGTAGGCCATCTTGGTTACCTGGTCCAGATCACTCTGGGCTCCGGTGGAAATTTTTCCAAATACCACTTTCTCGGCAGCTCTTCCTCCAAAGGTCATACACATCCGGTCCAGCAACTGTTCGGTCCGTACAATGTACTCTTCTTTCGGTAAATACTGGGCATACCCAAGTGTGCCAATGCCCCGAGGTACGATGGTCACCTTAACCAGCGGGGAAGCGTGCTCCAAAAACCATCCGCAAATGGCATGACCCGCTTCATGGTAAGCGATAATCTCTTTTTCTTCCGGTGAGATCAGCTTGTTCTTTTTCTCCAAACCTCCGATCACCCGGTCCAGCGCGGCATTGAAATCATCGAGATCGACTGCCGTTTTATTACGACGGGCAGCAATCAAAGCCGCCTCATTACACACGTTCATGATATCGGCACCGGCAAATCCCGGTGTCATTTCCGATAATACATACGGATCCACATCGCCGGAAATTTTGATGTTTTTCAAATGGACTTTAAAAATAGCTTCCCGGCCTTTCAAATCTGGCAGGTCAATGGCAATCTGCCGATCAAACCGTCCCGGACGCAGCAGGGCATTATCCAAAACATCGGGCCGGTTGGTGGCCGCCATCAGGATGACCCCTTTGTCCGTACTGAAACCATCCATTTCAACGAGCAATTGATTGAGGGTGTTTTCCCGTTCATCATTGCCGCCCTGAAACGTATTTCTACCTCTGGCTCTTCCGATGGCATCAATCTCGTCAATGAATACAATGCAAGGTGCTTTTTCCCGGGCTTGTTTGAAAAGGTCACGAACCCGGGAGGCCCCTACCCCGACAAACATTTCCACGAAGTCCGAACCGGATAAGGAAAAGAAGGGAACTCCCGCCTCGCCGGCAACGGCTTTCGCGAGTAAGGTTTTGCCCGTTCCCGGAGGGCCAACCAGCAATACGCCTTTGGGTATCTTTCCTCCCAATGCAGTATATTTCTTGGGATTTTTGAGAAAATCAACCACTTCCATCACCTCTTCTTTAGCTTCATCCAGTCCAGCAACATCTTCGAAGGTGACGCTTACTTTGGTATTTTTATCGAAAATGGTGGCTTTTGACTTCCCGATGTTAAAAATCTGTCCACCGGCTCCACCACTGCCGCCGCTGACACGCCTCATGATGAACAGCCAGATCATGACGATCAGGAAGATCGGGATGATCCACCCCAATACCGGCGTAAGCCAGTCCTGTTTGGTCTCATATTCAATCGGTACCCTGCTTTCTGATCCATTCTTGGCATTGAGGTCTTCAATGCTTTTGGCAAACAACTCGATCGGACCGGTCTCAATGGAGAATTGAGGCCCTTTCATACTGCTGAACCGATCCTTCAGGTCCGGATATTTATCCATTTTACTGCGTTTGAGGTAGACATTAGCCAAACGCTCGTTAATGACCACAATACGTTCGACATCTCCAGCCTCGATCATCCGGTGCAGATCCTGGGTATTGTACTTGGTTTCATTGTTGCCGGTAAATCCAATCAGATTCAAGACCAACAGAATCACAATGATGATTCCATACAACCAATAGGTGTTGAAGTTGAACCGGTTGTCTTTACGTTTATTATCTTGATTATTTTCTTCCATGCGAACTAAGCACTATTTTGAGCTAAGGATATTAACGGGATTCCCCACTATTCGTTGCTGATTTTCGAAAAATAACGGTTTTTTATCTACAAAGTTTCATAATGCTGAAACTTAGCATCACTCCACAGAGACTCCAAATCATAGAAGGATCTGGTTTCGGGATAGAAGATATGTACGATGGTATTGAAGTAGTCCAATAAAATCCAATGCCCTTCGCGGGAACCTTCCACATGGAGAGGGCGTTCGTCGGCATCTTCCCGCAACCGTTTTTCGATGCGATCTGCAATGGCTTTCACCTGCGTACTGGAATCCCCGGAACAAAGTATGAAATAATCTACCGGGGCATCATCCAGATGTCTCAAATCCAATTTGAGTATTTTTTTGCCTTTTACGGATTGTATACTGTCAATGATCAGGGGGTGTAAACTTTCAGTTCTTTCTTGCTGTTGAACGGCTGCACTTTTTCTTTTCAAATTGAATGCTAGATTTATGTTTGAATACAAAATTACCAATTTTGTCGGAGTCGCGATACATTAATCCATGGATTGGGCAGTCCGTACAGTACTTTGATTCCCTTCCTTCAACCCAGGAACTGGCCATTGAACTGGCGAAAAAGAGGGAGGTACCGGAAGGGACGATCATCCGGACAGGTCATCAGACGGCAGGTCGCGGTCAGGCAAATAACGATTGGCAGGATGCCGGGTATTCAAACATTGCCCTTTCAATTATCCTGTACCCCACATCCTATCTACGGGCATCACAGTCCTTCCAGCTAAGTAAATGGGCAGCTGTTTCCGTCTATCATGCGCTCCGAGAATGGTTGCCCGGATCATTTCAAATCAAATGGCCCAACGACCTCTGGCATGATGAACGCAAACTAAGTGGAATCCTGATCCATACCAGCATGACGGGAACGGAGTTGCAATATGCAGTGATCGGCATTGGCATCAATGTCAATCAGGATGATTTTGGATCCCTGTCCCAGGCTACTTCTGTGCATCGGATCACCGGAAAGGTTCATGACCTGGACCAGATTATGACCAAATTAATTCAGGAACTGAACTTTTGGTTCGAAACATTGACCAGTTCGGATCACCGACAATTAGATTTGGAATACCTGAAGCACCTGTTGGGTTTTCAGCAACAACGGTTATTCCGTATTTCCGGAGGTGAAATCTTCCGTGCCAGTGTGCTGGGGGTTGAAGAAAATGGTAGCCTGATTCTGCGCGATGCCCAAAAGACCCGCAGATTCGGTTTTAAAGAAATAGAATGGTTGACCCAATGAATTGTTTGCTGATCAGCATCGGGGATGAGATCCTGAATGGACAAACCCTGGACACCAACACCCACTTTCTTGCTCAATCCTGCCGCGAACAAGGCTACCAGGTGCGGGCCAAATACAGTATTGCTGACCGGAAAGAAGAAATCGTCGAGGCCCTTAAACTTGGGGTCACCATCGCCGACGTGATCGTTACCACCGGAGGACTGGGTCCAACCAAAGACGACATCACCAAAAAAGCCATTGCCGCTTATCTTGATGTACCTCTGGTCTTTCATCAGCCAACCGAAGACCGTATCCGGCAGTTGTTTGGACCCCGCAGGATACCTTTCACCCAGGAGCACCATCAACAATGCTATTTCCCGGACGAGGTTGAATTATTGGAAAATAAACTAGGGACGGCACCTGGCATGTGGTGGGACCTGCCTTCGGGAAAGGTTCTGATCAGCCTGCCCGGTGTCCCTTATGAAATGAAACACCTGTGGAACGATCAGGTGTTGCCACGATTATTGGCAAAGTGGCCGGTGGCCATCCGTCAGTTCACCTTGATGACTGCCGGTACCGGAGAAACCGTCTTATCCTCCCTGCTTTCAGCGTGGGAAGATCAACTGCCCTCCGGCTGTTCGATCGCCTACCTCCCGGATCTTGGCCGTGTCCGGTTACGACTGACCTGTATCGATCCTGTCCTGTCCGATGACCGTTTACATTCTTTGAAACAAGAAATGGAGACATTGGTCCAGGATTATGTGTACGGCTATGAAGGAGAAACCTTGCCCGAGGTACTGGGTCGCATTCTCCTTAAGCAGGGTAAATTTATAGGCCTCGCCGAAAGTTGTACCGGTGGCTACATGAGTCATTTGATGACCAGCATTGCCGGATCATCGGCTTATTACGCAGGTGGCGTCGTCAGTTATTCCAATGCTTTTAAAGAAGATATGTTACATGTCTCTCCGTCAACTCTGCGTGATCATGGAGCGGTTAGCCGGGAAACGGTATTGGAAATGCTGGAAGGCATCCTCGCCAAACCCCTGGTGAACGTAGGCATTGCCGTCAGTGGAATTGCCGGTCCCGACGGTGGGACTCCGGAAAAACCGGTTGGTACGATCTGGATTGCCTATGGCGACCAACAAACCCGCCGGGCCGAGAAAATATTGTTTACCAAGAGTCGGTTATTAAATATTGAATACGCTGCCTATTATAGTCTCAATCTGATGCGAAAGTTTTTATTGGGTCTATAATTCGCTAATTTTGTAAAAATTCGGTCCTATGCCAACAGTTGAGCTGATCATGCCCAAAATGGGTGAAAGTATCATGGAGGCAACCATATTGCGGTGGTTGAAGCAACCCGGTGAACAGGTAGAGACCGATGAGACCATCCTGGAAATTGCCACCGACAAAGTAGACTCCGAAATTCCGTCTCCGGTCTCCGGCACCATTCAAAACCTCTTATTCAAGGAAAATGATGTGGTGGAAGTCGGCAAGGTGATTGCCACCATTCTACCCAAAGGGGAAGAAGCAATTGTAAAACCTTCTCCGGCCCTACCCCAGGAACCACAAGCGCCTCGCAATGGAACCCAAACAGTTGTGGATCCGGTTCCCTCTTCCGCCCCTGCTGAAAACCCGGAATTTGAACCAAGTTTGCGACCCAGCCAAAATGAACGATTTTATTCCCCTTTGGTACGCAACATCGCCAGTCAGGAGAATATCAGTAAATCCGAATTGGAATCCATCACAGGAAGTGGAGCCGGTGGACGGGTTACCAAAGATGATGTAATGAACTATCTGTCCCACCGGGGACAAAAACATTCCGTACCGGATTCCACACCCCAGACTCCGGCTTCTCTACCCCACATCGAGCCCGTCCCCGAGCGAAAGGAACCGGAACCGGTTGCCGATTATGGTGACAATGTTGAAATTGTGGAGATGGACCGGATGCGCCGGCTGATAGCAGATCATATGACCATGAGTAAACGAACATCCGCTCATGTCACCTCCTTTGTAGAAGCCGATGTAACGGAAATGGTTCGTTGGCGAGACCGGATCAAGGATGCTTTTGAACAAAAATACCGTGAAAAAATCACCTTTACCCCGCTATTTATGGAAGCCGTAATCCAGGCCATCCGGGATTTCCCGATGATCAATGCCTCGGTCAATGGCCATCAAATCCTGATCCGGAAAGATATAAACCTGGGCATGGCAACCGCCTTGCCTAATGGAAACCTGATTGTTCCGGTGATCCAAAATGCGGATTACCTTAATTTGGTTGGCCTTACCAAAACGGTTAATTCGTTGGCCGAACGGGCCAGAAAGAATCAATTGAAACCTGAAGAGATCCAGGGAGGAACATTCACCCTGACCAATGTGGGTACCTTTGGCAATGTAATGGGTACCCCCATCATCAACCAACCTCAGGTGGCCATCCTCGCTACCGGAGCCATTCGCAAAAAACCAGCGGTGATCGAAACTCCCCAAGGAGATGCCATTGCCATTCGTCAAATGATGTTTCTGTCCCTTTCTTACGACCATCGTGTCGTGGATGGTTTCCTGGGCGGTTCTTTCTTGCGCCGGGTAGCGGATTATCTCGAAGATTTTGACCCTCAAAGAAGTATCTGATGAAAAGCCAACCCGGCTGCAACAGAAATCCGTTATGGCTCATCCGTAACCTGACCATAGGAACATTTATTCTCTTCTTGCTGATACCGGCTGCAGGTTACACTCAACCCGCCAAATGGCAGCAGGTGGATGCGTACGTCGCATCCGGGCAATATCGCGATGCACTCGATATCCTGCATTATCTGGAAGGAGATCCTTACCAACTCGCCTTAAAACAAGGTATTTGCTACTACGGGCTGAACAAACTGCAGACCAGTCTGGATTTTTTCACCCAGGCTTATAATTTAACCAAAACCCCGGATCCCGACCTGTTCTATTGGTTGGGCATGACTTATCACCAGCAACTGCGGTTTGAGCCTGCCGTCCAACAGTTCAAGGCCTTTCTACGATTGGCAAAGTCCGGAGATCAACGTTTACAAACCGTTAAGGACTTGATCAGAATCTGCGGCAACGGTGTCCGCATCCAATACCAGGATCAGCTGGGGTACCTGGAGGTATTTCCCGCCCAGGTGAACACCATATACGACGAAATTGCCCCGCGATTCAGTCCAAACTATGCCGACCGGATCTATTTTTCCGGACAACGCTTTCCTGAGACCGGGAAAGGCTTTGACATGTTAAGCAGTGAAATCAGTGATGGTAGCTGGTCCAATCCCTTTGAATTTAATCCCTCACTCAATACCCCGGCCGACGAAGTCCTATATGGATTTGCCAATCAGGGTCAGGAAGCCATTTATTTGCAACGCCTTTCTAACGAGTCCCGGATTCTGGTCGATACATTCAACCAACAGGAAAAATCCCAACGGGGTATCTGGCACTCCCCGCTGGACCTGGTTCAGGGCGACGATTACCTGTACATTTATCACGATTCTTTGATCCTTTTTGCCAGTAAGCGCCCAGGCGGTTATGGTGGTTATGATCTTTATGCTTCCCGCATGGTTGATCAACGATGGTCACGACCGTTCAATCTGGGGCCGGTAATCAATTCCGCGGCAGACGAAATCACCCCTTTTCTTACCAATGATGGCCATCAACTCTATTTTAGTTCGAACCGGCCTGATTTATCCATCGGGGGCTATGACGTCTTCTTTTCGACATTGGAATCGGTTTGGTCTGTTCCCCGCAATATGGGTATACCCGTCAATTCGGCAGGCAATGATGTCCAATTCTGTGTAGGTCCCGAAGGAAAGACCGGTGTTTTCGCATCCGACCGGAAGGAATCGCTGGGGGGAACGGATCTTTACTTTTTCTACTTCAAGGATGTAGTTACTGCGCAATTGGCCATGATTCATGACCAGGTTTCCTGGTTTAAACAACTGATGCCTTCCGACAGTATGGTGTCTGGAAACGGCAAAATGACCGTTACCCTGGAAATTCCTTTCCTGGCTTATGGCAGCGATGATGTGGTTATGACCCCGGTTAATCAAAAACACCTCCAGGACCTACTGCTGTTGCTTCGGCAACATCCGGCCTGGACCATCGACATCATCACCCACTCCGACAATCAACAAACTCAGGAATACAACCCCTTTTTCTCGATTAAACGAAGCGAAAAAATCCGCGATTATTTCACTCAAGCTGGTGTGAGTGATCGTCGAATCTTTTTAGAAGGCTGTGGAGCGACGTATCCGGTCGCATTGAATGAGATCAATCTACTACCCAATCCGAGTGGCCAGCGCTTGAACCGGCGCATTGAATTCCGTCTTCACGCCGCTCCGGAGGAAGTGGTCCGATTCATCTACCTCCAACCGGAAGTGGTCGATCATTTCAAGGATTCTACGTACCAGGAATTTGAAAACTTCACAAAAGGCCTTTATTACAAAGTGTTGGTTCAACAATCTACCCGTCCATTCTATGATCAACGGTTGGATCAATTTACCGGATTTACCATCGAAAAAATGCCTGATCAAACCATGTATGATTACACGGTTTTAGGCGCCGACACCTATTTCAAAGCCAATCAGCTCAAGCGTGAGATCCGCGCACTGGGATTTGTAGATGCCACAGTCCTGGCCTATGTGGATGGTCGGCGGGTCACGCCGGAAGACATCAGGAAGTATGTCAATAATTATCCGGATCTGATCTATTATCAATATCGGAGCGAATGAATTTAGGTCGTCCGTATTTTTTGATGTGGCCAGACCTCTAACACGCCTGGCCAAATATCATCCTTTGTCCAAACCTGAAACATCCCACCCCCTCCCGCTCCGTTGAACTTGAATAGAAAGTCCTGTTGATCCAGGCCAATCTGCCAATAAGGGTGCAACGATTCAGGAATCAGAAACCGGAGATGTTGCCATTGCCACCTGCTTAAAGCAGTAAGCAAATCCCAATTAATTACCCCATCATCGATCCATTGAGTGATTATTCCGTCAACCAGGGCGGTTCCTTGCACAACGGCAAGTGCGAATTCCTGAACCTTTATCCGTTCGTTGAACTTAGCAATGGGATTTCCAGCCCGGGAAGTCCCGGAATCCAGCAACCAGGGAAAAACCCCGTGCCCATTTAATTTCGGTAATGAGCGAATGGTCGATTGTTCTTTTAGCAAGGCCCTCCTTTGGAGTATGATTAATGGATCAAAACCCGAGGAGGTCCCATGAAAAAAGTTCTCCATCGTGGCTAGCAATACACGCAACTGATCCAGGTCTTGGTTCCTGCTTGTCGCATAACGGTCATAAACGGCAGCGACCAAATTTCCTGAACTTCCCAATCCGGCTCCAAAAGGGATCGAAGTCGTCAGGGTCATTCCGGATTGGATGTCATCCAAAAAACGATCGGTGTCCAGACAGGTATTAAATTCGAGCTGCAGGTACCTGAAAAATGGAAAATATTTTGCACTCTGATCGAAGGACA
The DNA here is from genome assembly GCA_020436785.1 of Saprospiraceae bacterium. Taxonomy (GTDB): domain Bacteria; phylum Bacteroidota; class Bacteroidia; order Chitinophagales; family Saprospiraceae; genus JAGQXC01. The sequence goes on from JAGQXC010000049.1 coordinate 25,039, forward strand.
GACGGACCCATTTTGAAAAAAAATTCATCACTGGAATACCCAAAGCCAAGCCTCCCCGTAACACGGTATACTCTCCGAAAAGCATGACTTTAGCTGGGTAATGATCCTTACTTATCATATTATGCAAGGTACTGTAATTACGAAAAGGTATTGCGATGGCACGGATTTTGAATACTAAAAAAATATCCCCCTCGTTTTGAATGAAGTGCAAATATGAGGTGTTGAATTCCATTATATGGAATGAACATTTATTTTTGCCTTCTATTTGAGACGCTTTTATCTTCTCTTCTCAAGATGCTCACTGATCCCTGAACATGATCGGGCATAGCCGCCTGAGGCTATTATTTTATTACTTTTAATTGTCAAGCTAAAAAGAGACTAATGAAGTGTTTGAAGACGTTGCTATTGCTTCTGGGTGTTATTTCCGTCGGTTTTAGTCAAAACCGTCTGTATCGGGAAGTCCAGAAGGAGCGCGGGCAGGGTGTTCCCGCTACTACATCGACCGACCTTTTCCGGGTAGATGCCCAGGGAAAAAGGTCAAGTGAGCTGAGCAAGATGGTCTATCAGGCCACCTCGCTGAAAATTGAGCCATCTGCACTGGAAAAAATTGTTGATGCACCGGGAAACAAGCTTAATGTGCGCATTCCCTTTGAATCCGGCGATTTCCAACTGGAATTGATCGAACAGCAAATTTATGCGGACGGATTTGAAGTATTTACCAGCGAATCGAACGGACATCCGGTACCTTATTCCAAAGGCAAATTTTACCGGGGAGTCATCAAGGACGATCCAAACTCACTGGCTGCCATCAGCATTGTTGACGGAGAGGTAATGGGCATCCTCAATACCCTACAAAACGGTAATATGGTACTCGGCCGCTATGATTCAAAGGACCCGAATAAATATGTTTTATACGAAGAATCTCAACTTAAAGATCCCCAAACTTTTAACTGCGACACGAAAGAACCCGAATGGGATAATGCCTATCTCGAAGAAATGCGCAAACTCGCATTAAATACACCGCTGGAAACCAGGGCAGGGAATTGTGTCAAAATCTATTTCGAATTTGATCAGCAATTTACCAGCAAACACGGCGGCGCCTCGGGAGCCACCAACTATTTTTCAGGCATCTTCAATGGCATGAAAACCCTTTATGCCAATGAAAGCATTGATGTGCAAATTTCTGAAATATTCGCCTGGACAACTCCTGATCCTTATCCGTCGGGTAATACATCGTCCTCGCTAAATGCATTCGTTACCCAACGTTCTAATAATTTTAATGGTGATCTGGCCCACCTGATCTCATTGCTTCCCTCCGGAGGCGGCGGAGGTATCGCTTATGTTGACGCTCTATGCGCTGTCTATGGAAATACCGATTATCGCTTCGCTTACAGCGAAGTGTCCAATACCACCAGTCCGGTGCCCAGCTTCCCCACGTACAGCTGGAGTGTCAATGTGGTCACTCACGAAACCGGACACATGCTGGGATCACCCCACACGCATTCCTGCTCCTGGCCCGGTGGTCCGATTGACAACTGCGCTCCCGTTGAAGACGGTTCTTGTGCAGCCGGACCTACCCCACCCACAGGTGGTGGTACCATTATGAGTTATTGTCATCTGAATGGAAAACCGGGTATCTCATTTACCAATGGTTTTGGACCTCTTCCCGGTAACCTGATCCGTAACCGGGTTGCGGCTGCTTCCTGTTTATCGGCATGCGGAACCACTTCCGGACCCACCTGCTTTGATGGCATTAAGAATGGTGATGAAACCGGTGTCGACTGCGGTGGTTCCTCCTGTTCACCTTGTCAAACCGGCGCCAGCTACTGCTCCGTCAGCGGAAATACCAAATACGAATACATCAAGAATGTAACTTTTGCCGGAATCAACCGCACTTCCGGTGCGGACAGCTATGTCTTTGTCGGTTCTCCGGCGGCAAGCGTTCAAACCAATACCTCCTATCAACTGAAGCTTACTCCTGGTTTCGTAGGAAATGCCTACACGGAAGCCTTCAAAGTCTGGATCGACTGGAATCAGGATGGAGATTTTAATGATAGTGGTGAAACGGTTTACTCCGGTAAAAGCTCATCAACCGTTACCGGCTCAGTAACTGTACCAAATTCAGCGCTTGAGGGAACGACAAGAATGCGGGTATCCGTTCGTTATTCGAATTACCTGGCATCGTCCTGTACCAATGTCGACTATGGGGAAGTAGAAGATTATAATGTCAGCGTTACGGCTGGTAGTTCGACCGCTTCCTGTACCGATGGTATTAAAAATGGTGATGAAACCGGTATCGATTGCGGCGGCTCCTGTGCTCCTTGCGCCACCTGTAACGACGGCATCAAAAATGGTAATGAAACCGGTATCGATTGCGGCGGCTCCTGTGCTCCTTGTGCCACCTGTAACGACGGCATCAAAAATGGTAATGAAACCGGTATCGATTGCGGCGGCTCCTGTGCCCCTTGCGCCACTTGCAACGATGGCATCCAAAATGGTGATGAAACCGGCATCGATTGCGGCGGCTCCTGCGGTCCTTGTCAACCGACCACTCCGACCTGCAACGATGGTATCCAGAATGGTGACGAAACCGGCATCGACTGTGGAGGTTCCTCCTGTGCACCTTGCCAGGTCAATTATTGTTCAGCCAAGGGCAACAACACCAATTATGAATACATTAAACAGGTGGTATTTGCCGGCATCAACAATACCTCCGGGAAAAGCACCTACAGTGATTATACCAGTCAGCAAGCATCGGTATCCGCAGGACAGACCTATGGCATCAGTTTAACCCCAGGATTTATATCCTCCGCATACAATGAGGCATTCCGGGTATGGATCGATTTCAATCATGATGGTGACTGGAATGACAGTGGCGAAACGGTTTTCTCCGGTGTAAAAAATTCCACGCTTAGTGGTAGCATTACCATTCCGGCCAATGCCATAACCGGAACGACCAGAATGCGTATTTCCATGCAGTACTCCTCCTATCCTTCCAGTGCTTGCACGAATTTAAGTTACGGCGAGGTGGAAGACTACACTGTAAAGATCAGTGGTGGCGCCTCAGGCCCAACGGAAACGTGCAATGATGGTATTAAAAATAACGGTGAAACCGGCATCGATTGCGGGGGACCAAATTGTGCTCCTTGTGCGACCTGCAACGATGGCATCAAGAACAACGGTGAAACCGGCATCGATTGCGGAGGACCAAACTGTGCACCTTGTGCCACCTGTAATGATGGTATAAAAAATGGTGATGAAACCGGCATCGATTGCGGTGGTTCCTGCGTACCCTGTCAGACGGCGCCCCCAACTTGCACGGATGGCATCCAAAATGGAGATGAGACCGGTGTTGATTGCGGTGGTTCCTCGTGTGCTCCGTGTGTCATCAATTACTGTTCTTCCAAAGGCAAAACCACCTATGAATACATCAACTCCGTGATGCTTGGATCCATCAACAATACAAGCGGTCAAAACGGTGGGTACGGTGATTACACCGGAATGGTCACCAGTGCTTCCAAGGGACAATCCGTACAGTTTGTCCTTACGCCCGGATACGTGTCTTCCACCTATAATGAAGGATGGGTGATCTGGGTAGACTGGAACGGTGACGGAGACTTTAAAGACAGTGGGGAAAATGTGTTCTCCAGAACTCCGACCTCCTCCGTAGTCAGTGGATCATTTACCGTACCAACAACCGTATCCAACGGTTCTTACCGTGTGCGAATTCAAATGAAGTACAATGCCGTAGAAACCAATAGCTGTTCCAGCGGAAGCTGGGGAGAAACGGAAGATTATACCCTCACGGTTACTTCGGGTAATGTTTCCAACAACCTTACCGATGGACCGGATGCGCTTGATGTGCAACTATTTCCTAATCCGGCAAGAAATACTTTAAATCTTCGTTTCGATCAGCCCATTTTTGGTACGATTGTTGCAAAAGTATATGATGTTCTTGGGCAGGTAGTGATCCAGAAAAACATCACTCAGGGAGAGAGCCTGGACCTGGGCCAATTACAGGCCGGTTATTATCTCCTTGAACTGGAGCACGAGCAACAAAAGCTCCTCAAGAAATTCATGAAAGAATAAAAGAGACTTTTTATAGATTGGTTGGTTTAAGAAGTGAGAAGGGTGCTAAGGCACCCTTTTCCATTTTTAGCCTTCTCCTAAAACATATTTCTCTCGTACCTTTGCCCCTGTGGAAAATTTAGCGCGGCTATTATCGGTTTACCGGCAAACTGGCCTAGTCAGGCAGTTGCAACAATTCCTGACCAATCCCAACCCAACCAAAGTCCATCTTCATCGCATCGTCGGTTCGGTCGATTGTTTTTACCTGGCGGCAATGACTCTGGAAGATCGCCAATGGAACCACTTGTACATTGCCCAGGATAAAGAAGACGCAGCCTATATACAAAATAACCTGAGCGGACTGCTGCCTGAATTGACCACTTATTTTTTCCCCGATTCGTTTAAATATCCTTTAAACTTTGAGCAGGTCAACCGGACCAATGTATTGACCCGTTCTGAGACCATGCATCAAATAGCCGCAGAGGGCACCGGGCAATTAATTGTCACTTACCCGGAAGCCTTGTTCGAGAAAGTAGTGCATCCGGATCTGTTGAGAAAATCCCGGATCGACTTAAGTGTCAACGACCAGATCGATCTTGATTTCCTGATCGAAATTTTAGTCGATAATGGATTCGAACGGACCGATTTTGTTTATGAGCCTGGTCAGTTCTCTATTCGGGGTGGAATTATTGACATCTTTTCCTTCGGAAATGAGCATCCCTACCGTATAGAACTGTTCGATGAAGAAGTGGAAAACATCCGGATATTTGATCCACTCTCCCAACTTTCGGTCCGCTCTCTCAAACATTTGCGGCTGGTTCCCAATCTGAATTCACAATTCAGGCCGGAAGAAAAGATTTCCCTTCTGGAAGTCCTGCAACAAAATACCGTGATCTGGATGCAGGATTCGTCGTACCTGGTGGAACGCTTACAACAATGCTTTGAGAAACTGGGGGCATTTGCCAAGTTGTTTCATGCAGGGAACGAGGGAGCTGAGGCTTCACAGATCTACGAAGACCGAACATTTATTTTTCCTCATGAGATCATGGAGGATGTCGGTGGATACCATCAAATTTATCTGTCGCCTGATCCGCTGGCTGACGTATCGAATGACCTGGAGATCCATGTAGACCCCCAACCAAGTTTCAATAAAAACTTCTCGCTGCTGATCAGCGCCCTGCAAAAATTGGAACGCGAAGGGAAGGAAATTTATCTATTCACAGAAAACACCAAACAGATCGAGCGATTCTACCGCATTTTTGCCGATCTCAATGCCAATGTCATTTTTCATCCCATTTCCCAGGCCATTCATCAGGGCTTTATCGATCACGATCAAAAGGTTGCTTGTTTTACGGATCACCAGATCTTTGAACGGTACCATCGTTATAATTTAAGGAAGGGGTTCTCTAAAGAGCAGGCGCTTAAATTGCGAATGCTGCGTGAGCTGGAACCGGGTGATTTCGTCACCCACATCGATTATGGCATTGGCCGTTACTCAGGATTGGAAAAGATCACCATCAATGACCGTACCCAGGAATCGGTGCGGCTGATCTATAAGAACAACGACGTCCTTTATGTAAGCATCAATGCATTGCATAAGATCTCCAAATACGTCGGGAAAGAGGGTACTGAACCCCAATTATCCCGCATCGGTGGAGATGCCTGGAACAACATCAAGCGCAAGACCAAGCGCAAGATCAAAGACATTGCCAAAGAGCTGATTCAGCTTTATGCAAAAAGAAAGGCCTCCCCGGGACATCCGTTCCCTCCCGATGGTTACTTGCAGACCGAATTGGAAGCATCCTTCATCTATGAGGATACACCCGACCAGTTTCAAGCGACCATTGATGTAAAAGAAGACATGCAAAAGCCTTATCCCATGGACCGGTTGATCTGTGGCGATGTAGGTTTTGGTAAAACCGAAGTGGCCATCCGTGCCGCTTTCAAGGCCGTTGCCGACGGAAAACAAGTCGCCGTTCTGGTACCAACAACCATTCTGGCCTTGCAACACTACAATACGTTCTTAGAACGTCTGAAAGACTTTGGGGTAACGGTGGAGTACCTGAACAGATTCCGGAGTTCTAAAGAGAAAAAAGAAATCTTCCACAACATCAACGAAGGTAAGATTGAGATTATCATCGGCACCCACAGCTTGTTGAATAAAGAAATTGTCTTCAAGGACCTGGGCCTTTTGATCATCGACGAGGAGCAAAAATTCGGAGTTGCCGCAAAAGAAAAAATCCGCAATTTGCGCGTCAACGTAGATACCTTGATTCTGACCGCCACCCCGATTCCACGTACCTTACAATTTTCGTTGATGGCTGCCAGAGACCTCTCCATAATCCGTACCCCACCGCCAAACCGGCAACCAATACATACCGAACGGAGGGTATTCAACGACGATCTGATCCGCGAGTCGATTTATTATGAAGTCAACCGGGGAGGGCAAGTTTTTTTTGTCCATAATCGTGTCAAAAACCTGGTGGATATTCAGGCCA
>JAGQXC010000450.1 GCA_020436785.1 Saprospiraceae bacterium
CCGTTGCATTGGAGAGCGCGATGTAGAAGCGGAAATTGGGAAACTCTTTTTCAATCTCACGGAATTCCTTCACATAGAACAACTCACGGCGTGAGCGGCCACCATACCAGTAGGAGACCTTCCGATCGGTTGTCTTGAGTGTCTGGAAGAGGTGGAACAGGTGAGACCGAAGTGGAGCCATCCCGGCGCCACCGCCAATGTATACCATTTCCTTTTTGGTGTCCTTAATAAAGAACTCACCGTATGGTCCGGAAATGGTGCATTTATCACCTGGATTCAGGGAGAATACATAAGAAGAGCACACCCCGGGATTAACACCCATCCAATTGTTGCTCTTACGGTCCCAGGGCGGTGTGGCAATCCGGATGTTTAATTTGACGATGTTACCTTCTGCCGGGTGATTGGCCATGGAATAGGCACGGAACTGGGCTTCAGGGTTTTTCATTTTCAGATCCCTCAATTTCCATTGTTTCCACTCATCTTCAAATTTCCGGGGATCTTCGTGATATTCCGGATGCGCCGTGATATCCATTGCATTGAAGTCCACATCACAAACAGGCACATCGATCTGGATGTAACCACCTGGTTTAAAGTTCAGTACTTCTCCTTCCGGCAGTTTCACCACAAATTCTTTAATGAAAGAAGCCACGTTGTAATTGGACACCACTTCACATTCCCACTTCTTGATTCCGAAGATTTCTTCCGGAACCCGGATTTCCAGATCCTGGCGCACTTTCACCTGGCAAGCCAGCCGTTTGTGTTCCGCCACCTCCTTCCGCGACAGGTGATTCAGTTCGGTCGGAAGGACGTCACCTCCACCGTTATCGACATGGCATTCGCACATGGCACAGGTCCCTCCTCCCCCACAGGCGGAAGGAAGAAATATGTTCTGGTCGGACAGGGACGAAAGCAGAGAACTGCCCGGTTGCACCTTGATGGCATGTTCCTTATCACCATTGATCACGATGGAAACAGCACCTTGCGGCACCAGCCGCTTACGGGCATACAACAACATGATCGCCAACAACAGGATCAAACCGCTAAAGACCGAGACTGCTAATAATAAATTGGATAACATGGATTGATCTTTTTGTAATCCTCAGATTTATTTATTTCCCAGCCAATGCTGCCGGGTCAATACCCATCAAACTCATAAATGCAATACCCATGAGACCGGTGAGGATGAATGCCATCCCCAGGCCCCGCAAAGGAGCTGGCACATTGGAGTAACGCATTTTCTCCCGGATGGCGGCAATGGCTACGATGGCCAGGAACCAACCGAAACCTCCTCCAAGTCCGAAAGCAACGGATTGGGTAAAGTTGTACTCACGGGATACCATAAAGAGTGAACCTCCCAAAATGGCACAGTTCACCGTAATCAGAGGGAGAAAGATACCTAACGAGGTATACAACGCCGGAGAGAATTTCTCGATCACCAGTTCAACCAACTGGACCATTGATGCAATCACGGCTATAAAGAGGATAAAACGAAGAAAGGTCAGGTCCGTATGGAAAATGCCGTTCTCTCCCAATATCTTCTCATTGATAACCCAGTTGATGGGCATGGTGATGCCCAGGACGAAGATCACCGCAAGCCCCAAACCAAATGCCGTCTTGATGGACTTGGACACAGCGAGGTAGGAGCACATGCCCAGAAAGTACGCCAGGACGAGGTTTTCAATGAATGCGGATTTGATGAATACATTTATAAAATCCATGATTGGAGTTTTAGTCTTTGATCATTAAGAAATATCAACCAATTTCTTGTTGTACGTGCGGTGTATCCAAATGATACCACCAATAATAAACAAGGAAGCCGTGGATAAAACCATCAGGTTATTGTTGAAATACCAGCTTCCGACCCAGTGGCCAAATCCCGAGGAAGAGGCCGTATTGATCCAGTATTTATTGATCTCATTGCTCGGTCCGATGATGTTCAGTGCAGCCGGGCTGCCGGCAAACAGGGTGCCTTTACCAAACAACTCACGAATGATGGAAATGATCACCAAGATGCCCCCGTAACCCAGGCCATTGCCAATGCCATCCAAAAACGAACGCCAGGGCTTGTTAGCCATTGCAAAGGCTTCTAACCGTCCCATCACGATGCAATTGGTTATGATCAATCCGATGAAAACGGAAAGTTGCTTCCAGATGGCATAGTTGAATGCCTTGAGAATCAGTTCGACGACGGTCACCAGCGTGGCGATGATCACCAGCTGGACGATCATCCGTACCTGCTTCGGAATGTAGGTTCGCAGCAATGAGGTAAACAGGTTTGAGAAAGCCACGACGAGGGTCACAGCAATGGCCATGACGATCGACGGGTACACCAACGAGGTCACCGCCAATGCGGAACAGATCCCCAGCACCTGTACGGTGATCGGGTTGTTGTCGTTTAACGGATCGGTCAGAAGCTTTTTCTCCTTTTTCCCAAACAGGGGTTCTTTTTCCTGTACGACTTCTTTGACAGTTGCTTCAGCCATAAGTCTTTATTTAATGTGTTTATCCTTTTTCTTTATTAAAAAAGGGCTCATATTCCTTGAGTCCGCGATAGAGCATTTCGGTTACGCCGTTACTGGTAATGGTCGCACCCGAGATGCCATCAACCTGATGATCCGGGTCTTTTACTCCCCCTTTCACCACAGCCACCGAGGTGTATTGTCCCTGGTTATCGTACAACTCCTTGCCGCGGAAGCGTGCACTGAAGGCCGGATTGTCTTTGATTTCAGCCCCCAGGCCAGGCGTTTCGCCTTTATGATCGAAAGAAGCTCCGACGATGGTATTAAAATCACTCTTGACGGCTACATTTCCCCAAATCTCGTCCCACAAGCCATTTCCACGTACCGACAGAATGTAAACCTTTTCGCCATTGGCACTAAAGATGTAAACCGGGTAAATGCGCTGATCCTCCGGTTTCTTGCGCTCTTTAGCCATTTCAATGTCTTCCGGCAATCCACCGTTGTATCCCGACTGGGTGATCTTGGCGGATTCGACCACATTTCCTTGGGCATCAACCGCCTCTTGTTCCACCTGGTTCTTGAAGATATCAAGCACTTCCTGATCGGTCATTTGGCTGACATCTTTGTCCAGAAGGGTACCCACCGAGGATAAGATGGCGCGCTTTTCAAATATTTTGGCAGCCAGATCGGCCCGGTCCTTTGTTCCGAAGAAAAGCAGGGACAGGATCGTTGCAGAGACAATGGTCAATACCAGGGTAAAAATCAGGGTATATCTGGTGTTATGCACGTTTCAAGCGTTTTGTTATGTTAGATTGAACCACGAGATAATCGATCAACGGTACAAACGTATTCATCAATAGGATCGCCAACATCCATCCTTCCGGGTAGGCCGGATTGAGGACCCGGATCACCATACCGAAAAAGCCAATCAAAATGCCGTAAATCCATTTTCCACGGTCTGTATTGCTTCCGGTGACCGGATCGGTGGCCATGTAGGCCATCGCGAAGAAGAAACTACCCATGTAAAACTGGTAGTACCAGGGTACTTCCATGAAAGGGGTTGCGCCCCAGGCATTCAACCCCAGCGCCACCACGGCGGCACCAAGGATCATTCCGGCCATGATCCGCCAACTGGCAATGCCGGTAACGATCAGCATCAGAGCACCCACCAGAATCAGTGGCTTGCTGGTCTCGCCGATCGAACCTGGTATTACACCCCACCACATTTGGGAAGTCGAATACACATCGGTCACTTCATGCCAGCCAGCATGCGCTGCTATGCCCAATGGCGTAGCGCCGGTGAAGGCGTCCGAAACATGTGCGGCATCGCTAAAGGTACTCCATCCAAAAGCCTTGAACAAGCCATTGAACAAATGTTCGGCCCACCCATAATCGACCGCAGCTCCCGGAGCCAGGTGGTCAAACCCAGCTACCCAGACGGTATCCCCGGAAATGGTGGTCGGATAGGCAAAAAATACGAACACCCGGGCCAGTAAAGCAACATTCCAAATGTTCATGCCAGTTCCGCCAAAGGCTTCTTTTCCAAGTAAAACGGCGAATATGATCGACAGAGTCAGGATCCACAACGGGATATCCGGGGGCATGATCAACGGGATCAGCGCTCCGGTAACCAGGTAACCTTCTTCAATGCCATGACCTTTACGGTTGGCAAAATAAAACTCAATGCCCAGACCAACAACCATCGAAACGACCCAGATAGGCACGATCTTGATGAGTCCAAAGATGAACTTCAGATGCAACGCTTCCGTATAGCCGGTATGTTGACCAATGGCCATGAAATGCTGTTGACCAATGTTGTAGGTTCCAAAGATGAATGGTAACATCAAGGCCAGGACAACGAAGGTCATCGTCCGCTTGAGATCCATAGCATCGCGTACATGGACACCACCCTTGGTCACCGTATTCGGGGTGAAAAGGAATGTAAAAAAGCCATCGTAAACCGTGTGTAGAAACGGGCTTTTTTTCTTATCCGGTTCTAGTCTTTTAGCAAATTCGAGCAATCCCATGCTGCGTATATTAGTTCAATTTTATTCAATCGATTATCCTTGCTCATGCAATGCATCCAATCCTTCACGCAGGATTTTCTGGAGGGGTGTTTTGGATGTACACACGTATTCACACAAGGCGATATCTTCTTCCGAAAGCTCCAGGATTCCCAAGCCCTCCATTTTCTCCAGATCTCCGGCCAAAATGGACTTCATCAGATGCTGGGGGTAAATGTTCATGGGCAACACTTTTTCAAACTGCCCGGTAACCACAAAAGCTCTTTTTTCCCCGTGGGTGTTGGTATCAACGGTGTAGGTTTTATTGCTTTTCCAGGCATTTAAATAGGTATGCGATAATGACGGTATCGCTTTACCCGGAGTTAGCCAACCGAACAAGTCATAATAATCCCCTTCGGGAATAACCGTTACCTGGTCGTCATGAATGTTCAGGAACCCATCGCTTTTTTTTCCTTCGCCGGACAAAACATCGCCGGAAATAATCCGTACCTGGGTACCTTCCACCTCATTGGCCAGTAATTCTCCCAGGTTCGCACCCACCGAGGTACGCACATAATGGGGCGATTTCAGCTCCGAGCCGGTCAATGCCACGATCCGGCTGAGGTCAAGATGGTGATTCAGGATCAGTTTACCCAGGGTAATGACCTCCTGGACACCCAGCGTCCAAACGACATCACCATTTTTGATGGGGTCAATGTGATGGATCTGAATACCCACATTTCCGGCAGGATGCAGTCCTTTAAACCAGGTTTTCTTGACATTTTTTGCCTGGGTAAATGCTTGATGAGGCGCTTGGGTGCCATTGGCGCTTAATCCCAGATGAACCTGGCCGTCGGTCAGCCTGGCCAGTACATCGAGACCTTGCTGGAATTCCGCTTCCTGCCCAGCAACAATCAGATTCAGGTCAGGAGCCAAGGGTGCCGTATCAAATGTTGAAATAAAAATGTTCTTCGGAGTGACTTCCGGATCTGGGATGATGTCGAAAGGACGCTGATTGATCAAAGGCCAGAATCCAGCAGCCTTCAGGTAATCGACCAGCGCTGCACGATCAGCTTTTGTCAGGTCCAGGACCGGTAGTTCTCGGTGTTTTTGCACTTTATCCGCCAGGATCACCACCTCAACGATCGAACGTTTTTCACCCCGGTTGATGGCGATCACTTCACCACTTACCGGAGCCACGTATTTAATGGATTCATTGCTTTTATCATGAAATAGCACATCACCTGCCTTCACTTCATCCCCTTCATTCACTTCCATCTTTGGAATGGGATTGTTACCTCTGTAATTTGGAGGCAGGACCGCATACCTTGTCACATGGTCCGCATCAATTATTTTATCCTCTGCACCTCCTTTCAGGTGCAAATCAAATCCTTTATTCAACCCAACAAAATGACCTCCCGAAGCATAGGTCGGTGCTTTACTGCGCTTGCGGTAGAACGCATCACCCAATAGGGCCAGCAAAGCCACTACAATCAGGATTAAAGTGATCCAGATTGAAAGGTTGTCGGATGAACCGGCTGGGGATTGAGCTTGTATCGAGAGAATACCGGATATCGAAAATATCCAAATCAGAGCTGTTTTTCGCATTCCCATGGTTAATAATTAATGCCTTGGAAGCTTGTCGTACTAATCGATTTTCAAAAACTCCGCAAATATAGAAAGCTTTTATATTAATAACATACAACCATTACAGGTTCAATCTACAAGGCCTTATTTAGACCTAATCTAAAAAAATATGGGCAGGTTGCGCAGCACCCCATACCCCATACCTCGAACCTGAGTTAATGAGTTAATGCGTATTGTCGGAACGTTTCTTTTTCCTTTGATCCTATACCCCACACCTCGAACCCCATACCCCGTACCCTGTACCTGATCCC
>JAGQXC010000050.1 GCA_020436785.1 Saprospiraceae bacterium
GTACGAAATGCTGAGGGCTGTTTCCCGAATTTAATATTTGGCAGGAATCTTTCGGATGGAAGAGATCGTACCCGCCACGGTGGCCAGAGGAGGAGCCAGCATAAATCCGATGACCGGGACAAAAAGCAATAACATGAATGGGATGCCATTCCCGAGGGCCATACCGCGATGTTCTTTGATGAATTGCCGGCTCTGACGACGGCTGAGATGGCGCTCCATGGTATAATCCAGATTGCCGAATCCGGCAAAATACGATTGGGTGAGGAAAATCAAAACCGGTGCGATCCAACCGAGTACCGGGATCAGGCCCAATGCCAACCAAAGCATCGTCCAGGCCAATTCACGAAACAGATTGCCGACAGCCAGCCGCAAACCACGGACGAATTCATAGACCAGCCGGTTGCCAGAAAAGGATGTTTCGGGATCGCTGCCAGTCAGTAGTTGCTCCACCTCCTGGGAAAGAGGGCTCATAAATGGAGACATGATCGCCATAAGCAGGTTCTTGAGAACAATGATTCCCAATAATCCGATGAGCAGTCCACCGATCCAGATCGTATGTCCGGCTAAAAAGCGATCAGCCGCGTCCCAGGGAATCCAGGTCAGCCAACCGGCAACCAGGGCCCCGAGCGGAGCGGCAAAAAAATAAAGCGTTGCTGCAAACAGGGTCGTCAGGATCAACGAACTCCAGATGGCGGGAACAATAAAATACCTGGTCAAATGGTGGCTCCGGATTAGCCCCAATCCTTTAAGGTAGGCAAGCAATGCAGAAAAAAACTCCAACACCATCACGTAGGTTCATTGATTCTAACGATAAGCTAAACCAAAATGAACCGCAATTCCCATCCATCAGACAGAAGTGAAGATATTTTCGACCAATCAAACCACGTGCAGAAGACGTTGGCTACTCGGGTTTCTTCTTACGTTTGGTCTTGAACAGTTCAATCACCTCCTTGTCTTTCATGAAGCCCAATTCGGTAAAGGTGGATGACACGAATTTTTTAATGTCCTGATAATCCTTACCCCGTTTATCGGTATAGACTTTCAAGAGGCGTTTGATGTAAGCCAGGCTGAAATTCTTGATTTCCTGATTGAATTCCTGATTGGCGAACATATTCATGTACATGGTGAATACCTTATTGTACTCAAAATACTCCGGATAATCCTGAGTAGGCAGGTTTTCCATCAACTTGCGAAAGTTCATCAGGAGGGTCTGCCGCACGGCTTCATTTACGGTCGACAAACCTTCGTGGCTATCGTAATACGCCCGGATCCCCTGTATGGTCTCTTCATGCACATATCCCTTTGAATACAGGTCATCCATTAGCCGGTAGAATCCCAGCATATCATCTTTAACTTTTTTATCGAGCAGCTCTAATACCCGTTGCTGGCAGCGGCCATCAATAAACACCCCGTGCTCAATCAGATTAATGATGAATTGGAAATAGTCTTCATTAAATGTCGGATTCTCCTTCCGTGCGCGATTTAAGTCCTGCTCCAGAACTTTCTTGTCCTGGTCATTAAGGTCATAGAAATTGGCTACAATCGCCAGGACCTGAGTATATTCCGGCGTCCCTTTGATTTTGGGATTTTGCAGCATCTTGATGATCTGGTAGAGAAAACTGTTGTTGTCTTCGTAACGACGAATACGCTCCAACAGGAAGGTGCGCAAAGAAGGGTACAGGATCTTCAGTTCCTCCACGTTTTCCGGAAACTCAGCCGTCAGGTAATGGGCATTGGTAAACTGTCGTTTGAACTTGGCCCGTCCGATGCGGCGTTCATCTTTCTCCTGGTATTTGGGCATCACCTGGGCATTCAGGAATTGGATGACCCGTTTATTGGCGATTTCATTCATGAGATGGGAAATCCAGATGCGGGAACTAAGGGCAAATCCTACCTGGATCGCCTGGCCGATGCGCTGCTTGAGGATTTCAAAATTGGAGGAGTTGCAGATGGCGAGCAATACTTCTCGAAAATGATCCTGTGGCCGAATGTATTTGTACACGTCACTCACCTCTCCCCTGAGTACGGAATAACCCAGGATACGGGGCATAAACAATCCTTCAAATTCAGGATCCAGCATCTCCTTCTCCAATGAAATGATCTGTAAGGGATGATGGCTGGCCACCGTCTCGTGCAATTCAGCCAGGGCCGGTTCAAAGGCATCACGCAAGGCCTGATAATCTTCCTCTTCTTCCGATTCCAGGTAAGTGGCTAACAATTCACTGGCTTGAATGTCTTTTGCGATCGCTTTGAGCTGATCCTGATAGGATTTAAGTAGTGCTTCCATACATTTGGGTTAAAATACGCTCATCAGCAGGGAATACTTTCTTTGGTAAGATTTTGGCTTACCCCGGTATTTGACCCACTTGATTTACATCATAAAATTGGGAGAACATCCCATTAAAACAAACCTAGTAAAACCCACCAGAGGCTTTACTAGGCTTGACAAAGATAAATAAATCGGAGATTTCTTCCGACGACTTATTATTCTTCTTCCTGTGCTGCTTCTTCTTTGGTCGCAGCAGCATCGGCAACCTCTTCGGTGGCGTCTTGCACTTGTTCGGTTGCTTCTTCAGCAACTTCGGCCACTTCTTCGGCTTTTTCGGCAACCGTTTCCTTCACTTCCTCTACTTTTTCAGCCGCTTGTTCGACGACTTCCTCCGCAGCTTCTTTGGCTTCCTCGGATGCTTCCACGACTTCTTCGGTCGCTGTAGCGGCAACAGCAGCGGCGGCATCAACGACCTCTTCGGTGGTTTCTGCAGCGGATTCAACGGTTTCGGTGGCGGCTTCATCCACTTTAGGTTTTGCGGTCTTTACGATGCCGAAAATCTTCTCGTGGAAGGAACGCTGAACTTCGGATTCTGTCTCAACGTGCTTGGCGATTTGCGAATCCTTTTGTGTCAACCATTGTTCGAACAGCTTGTCCGCTTCCTCCTGACTGAATGCTCCTTTCTTTACACCACGCAGCAAATGCTTTTTATAAAGCACTCCTTTGTAACGCAAAATGGCTCTGGCGGTGTCCGTCGGCTGTGCGCCTTTGAGCAACCAATCCAGTGCTTTGTCGCGATCCAGGTCAATGGTAGCGGGTTTGGTCATTGGGTTGTAGATACCCAGTTTTTCAATAAAGCGGCCATCACGTGGTGCCCGCGCATCCGCAACTACGATGTGGTAGAACGGAGCTTTTTTGCGCCCCCGGCGCTGTAATCTGATTTTAACTGCCATCGGTTAAAATTTATTTGGTTAAACCATACCCGGTTTGTCCGTTCAACGGACCCGGGCTTTTAACAGGGCTGCAAAGATAAGTGAAATAATTTTTCCCGGAGATAAAGTTTATGAGTTAATTGTCGGCTGATCGTTTTATGGCGCTACAGATTAATACTTTTTCATTTCCCTTTCACTCAACATTCAACATTCAACATTCAACACTCAACATTCAACCTTACGTTCAGTCCCTCCTCGTCCACACCTCATGCAGCGGATCTCCTTTGCTGGATTTGCCACTGTGGTACCAGTCACTGTCCTTCACTTCAAAGTCAAAGACCAGTGAGGCGCCGACCCGGGATTTATCGCGGGAAAAGAAACGGATGTTCTCCGTATACTTACCGTTCTCTGCCGTGTAATCGCCTCCTCCGGTACCAAAGAACTCCCTGGTCTCGGTATTGTAGGCAATCCACTGAAAATGTGACCCGGTGAGGATCTTCATGGTCTTACGCGGCTGTTCGAGGTTGCGACGGTTTACATTACCCTGATCATCTACCCGTCCCGCCATCAGCCAGGCACCGGTCAGCGGTGTAAATGCCGGCTGGTCCACCCGGTTCCAGGTCAATTTTGAGCCGCCATCTCCCGCCATCAATTGCTCCTGGGTAGCGGTAACACTCCAATTTTCCTGAGTGCCTACGGCATCCGGATGTTCGGTATTGAATTCGTACGTGACATTCATTTTCCCGGCCGCAGGTGTCCAGGTGCCCCCTTTTGTCCATAGAAAGTCTCCGTCACCGGATTTGAAGGCAGTCCACGACCAGGCCCCTTTGGTCACCAATAGTAGCTGGGTGACCGGGCCGGAATGGCTTTGTCCTTTGATCTCCCAGCCGCCGGTTAGGAGCATTTGCTGGGGTTGGGCAGTGAGTAACTGACTGAATACTAGGGTCAAGAGTAAAACAAATAACTTCATAAGGATTGTGCTTTTGTTCTAAAACAAAAATGCTCTTTTTTAGCCAATCCAGAAAATCCGGAATCCCACAGAATTAAAAATCCATCTTCACTCTTAGGTTGACCCGCCTGCTGGTCAGGTAATTGGGTATGGAGTACTGGACATTGTAGATTGATTTGATCCAGGTCTGGGAAGCCACATTCTGCTGTCCCATCAGGTTGAATACCTCCAGACTAAGCCAAGTATTTTCCGAGAAGCGCAGCCAGTGATGCGGTTTGCGAGCACGCCAGCTGGCATTCCACAATAAAAAGGAGAAGCCGATGTCAGCCCGCTGATAGATCGGAAACCGGTACGTATTGCGATAGATCCGGTTGTTGTCCTTCAATCCGTATGGCAGGCCCGAACCTACGGAAAGATTCAAATGCACTTTAAAATTCTCATTGCGTGGCAGGTAATCCTGGAAAAATATCGATGCCTGCACCAACCGGTCCGTTGGCCGGGGGACATCCTTGACCGGTGTACCTTCACTGCTGCCGACCTTTCGCTCCAGATGCGTAATGCCGTCAATCTGTTCACGAGCCCGCAGGAAGGACAAATTGATCCAGCTTTCCGCACCGGATACAAACTCACCGTTAAATCGCATGTCCCAGCCCATGACATAACCTTGGCCCTCATTTTCACCATAATAGCGTATGCGCACATTGTCGATGTCGTAAAAAACCAGGTCCCACAGCTTTTTGTAGTAGATCTCGCTGATGAAGCGGATGGGTGTGGGGTTCTTCTTGCCGATTTCAAAATCCCAGGTCCACCCCGCCAGAAAATGCGCGGATTTCTGGGCCCGGATATCCCGGTTCAGGGTCCCATCGGGCCGGCGTAATTCACGGTAAAAGGCCGGCTGGTCATAAATTCCGGCGGCCAGGCGGAAAGAGATGTTACGATCCCACTGGAGTGGCTTCACCAACCACTGCACCCGTGGTGAAAAAAGCCATTCGCCATTCAGGTTCCAGTAACTGATCCGGGCTCCATACGTCAATTGCGATTCGGTGGTGGTGCCCGTCCGGCTCCAGGTGTTCTGGGCAAAGGCGGATAACCGCGCGGACATCAATGCGTTGGAGCTCTTCAGATTGGAAACGACTTGCACCCCCTCCGGATCGTAGGGCAGAGAGAACCCGGCCGAATCCAGTCGCTCCCATTCATTGATGCGGTCGGCAATGTCTTCGTACTGCGCCCGCAGGCCCCATTGCAAGAATTGGGTATTCCCTCCAGTGCCATATTCGATGCCTCCCTTGTGTTGCACGGTATAGATGTCGGATTCCAGAAAGTCCCGGACGTACTGGTGCTGAATGCCGGTGCCCAACGTCAGCAACTCCTTTCCGGCATCGTCAGCACCCAAATCGGTTTCGATCAGGCTGAGCCGATAAGCACCCTCGATGTCGATGGTTTCCAGTTCCCGGCTGGACTGATGGGAAGCCAGAAATTTTAAAAAGAGTGGGTTGGCTTCACGTTCAGGGATGTACGTGAGGCTCAATCCATTCATGGTGGTGGTAAACCGGTCCTGTTCACGGCCATCAAAGACGGCATAAAGCCGTAATGCGAAATCGATCAGGCCGGTCGCTGTACTCCGTTCGGTGGGACGAAACTGAAATTCGCTGCGATTGTAATTGGTCAGGTATCCCAATTGCCAGTGACGGTTGAGGTCATAGGTAAAATACCCCTGGACATCGACAAAATTGGGTGTGTACTCACCCGCCAGGTCCAATGAACCCAGAATGTACCGGGTATCTTTATAGCGTGCCCCCAGCAGGTAACGAAATCGCCGGTAATTGTCCTGACCCAGCACTTTGGCTCCTTCCCAGTGGAGGGATCCACCCA